>JBIOYO010000121.1:0-15683 GCA_044870175.1 Nocardioidaceae bacterium
ACGCCTCTGCGACCCCGTCCGCCCCCGGCGCGAGCCGCGGTCCTCCGCCGGTGTCGACCACGCCCACCACCACCGCGTCCGCACCGGTCTTCTCCGCGGCGCCGGTGCGCAGGGTGTAGGTGGTCACTCTGGTCTCCTTCTGGTTCTGGGCGCGGCCGCGTGGGCCGGTCTCGTTGCTTGGCGCTACGTGCCCGGTGCCGACCCGGTTCGAACCTCGGGGTCGCTGTCCGGTCTCACACCCAGTCCCGGGGCGGCCCGAGACCCAGGCGCGATGGTAGTGCCCTGCCTCGCCACGCATGCCCGGCCCCGAGCCATCAGAGCTGACCGACAGGTGGCACAGGGCGACGAGGGGGAGAGTGCCGGGGGGCGCTGGGGTAGGTTCCGGCCATGCCCACCTCCCCGTCCTCCCCGTCGACGTCCGGGGCCACCTCCGGGGCCGCCGCGGGCGGGCTCCACAGGTCGCCGCTGCACGAGCGGCATGTCGCGCTGGGTGCCAAGTTGGCCGGCTTCGGCGGCTGGGAGATGCCGGTGGAGTACCCAGCCGGCACGGTGGCCGAGCACACCGCCGTACGTGCCTCCGCCGGCCTGTTCGACGTGTCCCACCTCGGCAAGGTCGAGCTGGCCGGACCCGGCGCGGCGGCGTACGTCGACACCACGCTGACCAACGCGTTGGGCCGGATCGGGCCCGGCCAGGCGCAGTACACGTTGTGCTGCGACGACGGGACCGGCGGCGTCGTGGACGACCTGATCGCCTACCTCCACGGCGAGGAGCGGGTCCTGCTCGTGCCGAACGCCGCCAACAGCGCCGAGGTCGCCCGCCGGCTGACCGCGACCGCCCCGGCGGGCGTGCAGGTGACGGACCGGCACGAGGACCTCGCGGTCCTCGCGGTCCAGGGCCCCGCCGCCGACGAGGTGCTGTCGGCGGTGGGGCTGCCCTCCGGGCACGGCTACATGTCGTTCGTGACCGGCGAGGCCGGCGACGCGGGTGAGGTGGTCGTCTGCCGCACCGGCTACACCGGCGAGCGCGGCTACGAGCTCCTAGTGCCGTGGGACGCCGCGACCTCGGTGTGGGACCGGCTGACGGAGGCCGGCCGGCCCCTCGGTCTCCAGCCGTGCGGCCTGGGAGCCCGCGACACTCTGCGTACCGAGATGGGCTACCCGCTGCACGGGCAGGACATCGGGCCGGACGTCACCCCGAACCAGGCCCGCCTGGGCTGGGCCGTCGGCTGGGACAAGCCCGCGTTCTGGGGCCGCGAGGCGCTGACCGCGGAGCGGGCCGCCGGCCCGGCCCGGCTGCTCCGGGGGCTCCTCGCCACGGGGCGTGGCATCCCGCGCCCGCACATGCGGGTGCTGCTCACCGCCGACGTCCCGGTCGGCGAGGTCACCTCGGGGACCTTCTCGCCGACCCTGCGCCGGGGCGTCGGGCTCGCCCTGGTCGCCGCGCAGGTGACCGACGGGGCCGAGGTCGCGGTCGACGTGCGCGGGCGGCGCGAGATCTTCACCGTGACCCGCCCGCCGTTCGTGCCCTCGCACGTCCGGGACCGGCCGTCCTGACCCTTGGTTAGGGTCGCCAGGTATGACGCACTCGTTGGAGCCGTCGCACTTCCCCCACGAGGGTCCCTCCACCCATGCGGTGTGGTGGTGGCGGCTCCTCGACGCCACGGGGCGGGAGGTGCCCGACGTCCGAGAGGGTGGCCCGCCGAGGTTCACCTCGCAGGGCGACGCCGAGTCGTGGGTCGGGGAGTGCTGGCGGGAGCTGCTGGACGACGGCGTCGAGTCGGTGGTGCTGCTCGAGGGCGACCGGGAGGTCTACGGCCCGATGAGCCTGGCCCCGCCTGCCTGAGCAGAGTTCCACACCGGTCGAGACGCAGGCGCGGCTGTGACACGGCCTGGGCCGCTGGCGCCTCGACCGGCTCAGGCGCGGCGCCTCGCCGGTGAGCGGGTCCTGGCCGGGTCGGTCTCGGCGACGCCGCCGAGGATCTCCTCGATCCGGGACATCGTCTCCGCGTCCAGACCGATGCCGGAGGCCTTCACGTTGTCGGTGACCTGCTCCGGCCGCGAGGCGCCGATGATGGCTGCGGAGACGTTGTCGTTCTGCAGCACCCACGCCACGGCCAGTGCCGCCATGCTCAGACCGGTGTTCTCCGCGATGGGGCGGAGGCGCTGGACCGGCTCGAGCACCTCGTCGCGCAGCCAGCTGCGGATCATGTCCGCGCCGCCGCTTCCGTCCGTGGCCCGCGAGCCCGCCGGCGGAGTCTCGCCCGGACGGTACTTCCCGGTCAGCACGCCCTGCGCGACAGGGGACCAGACCACCTGCCCGATGCCCAGCTCGCGGCAGGTCGGCACGACCTCGGCCTCGATGACGCGCCAGAGCATGCTGTACTGCGGCTGGTTGGACACCAGCGACACCCGCAGCTCGCGAGCCAGTGCGTGCGCCCGCCGGATCTCCTCAGCGCGCCACTCCGACACCCCGATGTAGAGCGCCTTGCCGGCTCGGACGACGTCGGCGAAGGCCTCCATCGTCTCCTCCAGCGGGGTCTCGTGGTCGTACCGGTGCGCCTGGTACACGTCGACGTAGTCGGTGCCGAGCCGGCGCAGTGAGCCGTCGATCGACTCCATGATGTGCTTGCGGGAGAGGCCGGAGTCGTTCGGCCCGCCTGGACCGGTGGGCCAGTAGACCTTGGTGAGGATCTCAAGGCTCTCTCGCCGCTCCCCGGCCAGCGCCTTGCCGAGCACCGCCTCGGCCCGGGTGTTGGCGTAGGCGTCGGCGGTGTCGAAGGTGGTGATCCCCTCGTCGAGCGCCTGGCGGACGCAGGCCAGTGCCTGGTCCTCCTCGACCTGGGAGCCGTGGGTGAGCCAGTTGCCGTAGGCGATCTCGGAGATCTTCAGGCCGCTGGCCCCGAGGTTGCGGGTTCTCATGGCGTCGACCCTACGGGGGGCCCACCGGCCGTCAGTAGCGCTCCGGCAGCGTCTGTCCCAGCTTCACCCGTGGCTTGGGCAGCCTCATGAACCTCATCTGCAGCGAGCGGACGAGCGCGTAGAACGTGGTGCCCTTCGTGGTCTGGCTCGGGAACCGGCGCTTGAGCTCGCGCCGGAGCCGGAACCGCAGCAGCAGCGAGTCGAGCAGGACCACCAGGATCGTCGCGTTGAGCACGCCGCTTCCGACCGCCCGGAACCCGAACGACGAGAGCAGCAGACTGGCCAGCATCAGCGGGACCGCGAACTCCGCCATGCAGAGCCGCGCGTCGACGAGGTCACGGACGAACCTGCGCACCGGCCCCCGGTCGCGGGCCGGCAGGTAGCGCTCGTCGCCCTGCTTGATGCCCTGACGGATCCGGCGGCTCTCCTCCGCGCGCGTGGACCGGTCGCGCCGGCCGCCGTCCTTGCCGCCCCCGGCCGCTGCCTTCGCCCGGGCCTTCGCGGCCGCCTCGGCCTCACGGCGCTTGGGGGTCGGCCGGCCCTTCGGAGCGGTCGGGTCCGCCAGCGGGTCGGGGGTGACCTCGACCGGCGGCTCGGACCTGGAACGTCGGAACAACGAAGCCTCACGGGACGACGGGGTCGGGGCCCTTCAGCCTACCCGCCTCCCGGACCACCGGACCGGGCTCGCCGCCCCGGCGCCGAGTCGGCTCGTACGGTGGCCGGGGGGTGGGCAGATTCCCATGGGATCGAGGGTTCTTGCCGGTTCCCATGGCGTGTGCACCGTGGAAGGCGGTCGAACGTCGTGGGAACGGATGCGACGGCTCGGCGTCCCGAGGGGAACGGATGTGACGGCTCGGCATCCCTGGGGTGGGCGGATGCGACGGCTGGGCATCCCTGGGGTGGGCGGATGCGACGGCTCGGCGTCTCGTCGGGCTGCGCCCGACCGGGAACCTCATGGTCGGGCTGGTCGTTGCCTCGTAGGGTGGAGGCGACGAGTACGACGAGTACCAGGCCGTAGCACGAGTGCCTCGTGCGCCAGGACCACAGGTAAAGGGGACGCAGCACTCTCATGAGCATCATGAAGCGCATCAGCCTGATCTTCAGGTCCAAGGCGAACAAGGCGCTGGACCGTGCCGAGGACCCTCGCGAGACCCTCGACTACAGCTACACCCGCCAGCTGGAGCTGCTCTCCAAGGTGCGCAAGGGCGTGGCCGACGTGGCCACCAGCCGCAAGCGTGTCGAGCTGCAGGTCAACCAGCTGCAGCAGCAGGCCGACAAGCTCACCCAGCAGGCCCAGAAGGCCCTGGGCGTGGGCCGCGAGGACCTTGCCCGGGAGGCGTTGACCCGCAAGAGCGCCGTCACCGTTCAGGTCGCCGAGCTGCAGGCCCAGCACGCCCAGCTCCAGGGCGAGGAGGAGAAGCTCACTCTCGCCTCGCAGCGGCTCCAGGCGAAGGTCGAGGCGTTCCGCACCCGCAAGGAGACGATCAAGGCGACGTACACCGCCGCGGAGGCGCAGACCCGCATCAACGAGGCGTTCTCCGGCATCTCCGAGGAGATGGGCGACGTCGGCCTGGCCGTCCAGCGGGCCGAGGACAAGACCGCCACCATGCAGGCGCGCGCGGGCGCGATCGACGAGCTGATCGCCTCCGGCGCCCTCGACGACGCCACCTCGCTGAACCGCGGTGACGACATCGCCCGTGAGCTGGAGGCCATGTCGTCGCAGTCCGACGTCGAGGCCGAGCTGGCCCAGCTCAAGGCCGGCGCGTCCGGCGGTACCCCCGCGGTCGGCCCGGCCGAGCCGGCCAGGGCGATCGACAGCGGCCAGCCGACCGGCCAGGCGACCGGCGAAGCACCCGCGTCGGCCCAGCAGCAGAAGGAGGGGCAGGCATGATCGTCCGCATCCTCGGCGAGGGCCAGTGGGACGTCCCCGACGAGCAGCTCGACGCGCTCAACCGGCTCGACGACGCCGTCGAGCAGGCGGTGGACGGCGGCGACGAGGGCGCGTTCGCCCAGAGCCTCACGGCGCTGCTGGACGCCGTACGCCACCACGGCGACCGCCTCGAGGACGACGCCCTGCAGGACTCCGACCTGATCCTCCCGCCCGCCGACGCCAGCATCGCCGAGGTCCGTGAGCTGCTCGCCGACGACGGGCTGATCCCCGGCTGAGACCCAGCCCGAGACCCAGCCTGAGACCCCCATCCCTCCTGGACCCGAGAGGACACCCGAACCCATGGCCGGCACACGCTTCATCAAGGACAGCGGGCTCACCGCGCGCATGACCCTGGTGATGTTCCTGCTCGGGGCGCTGTTCGTCGGCTTCGTGACCCTGCTCATGGCGGTCGCCGGGTCGTCTGGCTACTCCGGGCTGATCCCGGTCATCGGGGTGGTCTCGCTCGGGATCGCGTGGTTCCAGTGGTACAACTCCGACACCATGGCGCTGCGGGCCATGCGCGCCCGCGAGGTCGCACCGCACGAGGCGCCGGAGCTGCACGCGATGATCGACCGGCTGTGCGCGACCGCCGACATGCCCAAGCCGCGCGTGGCGATCGCCTACACCGACCTGCCGAACGCGTTCGCGACCGGCCGCTCCCCCAACCGCGCGGCCGTGTGCGTGACCACGGGCATCCTCGACCGGCTCACCGTCGAGGAGCTGGAGGGCGTCTTGGCTCACGAGCTGTCCCACGTCGCCCACCGCGACGTCCTGGTGATGACCCTGGCGTCCTCGGCCGGCGTCATCGCCAGCACGCTCACCCAGAGCGCGCAGTACGGCATGATCTTCGGAGGCGGCCGGCGGAGCTCCCAGGACAACGGCGGGGCGCCGTTCTGGCTGGTCGCCCTCGTCGTCAGCCTGGTGGTCTACGCGGTCAGCTTCTTCCTGACCCGGCTGCTGTCGCGCTACCGCGAGCTGTGCGCGGACCGCGCCGGCGCCTTCCTCACCCAGAAGCCGTCCGCCCTGGCCAGCGCCCTGACCAAGATCAGCGGTGACATGGCCGCGATCCCGCAGCGCGACCTGCGGGCGGCGCAGAAGCTGAACGCGTTCTTCATCGCCCCCGCCGTCAGCGGCCTCTCGTGGCGGACCGTCACCTCCAGCCACCCCTCGCTCGAGCAGCGCCTGGAGCAGCTGGCCCGGGTCGCCGCCGAGCTGGGCCGGCCGATGGACGGCGGGTTCACCCCGCCCTCCAGGTAGCCCGGGGCACGTCCGCACAGCAAGACAGAACCGCAAGGCAGACTGGTCAGATGGGCTTCTGGAGCACGCTGTCGGGCCGGCGAAAGCCGGTGGCCGCCAACCTCGACGCACTGTTCTCGCTGCCGAACGCCGCGATCACCCTGCAGACCGCCGCGAACCTCACCCCGACCGGCATGGGTGCGGTGTGCTTCCGGGCCGCGGAGGGGGCGGCCTTCCACCAGACGGTGACCGACGTGGTGGCCCTGCTGGACAACGACGACGACCCCGACGTCGAGCAGAGCACCGACTCCTACGGCTTCACCTGGCTGTTGGCCCGCCAGGACGACACCGCGGCGCTGGTCACCGACCTGCACGCGGTGAACACCGCCCTGGAGGCCCAGGGCTTCTCCGACGGGCTGCTCTGCTCGCTGGTCTCGTTCGCCGACCCGGCTGGTCGCCGGCTGGCGCTGGTGTACCTCTACAAGCGAGGCACGTTCTACCCCTTCGCGCCCACCGGCCAGCACCAGCGCGACAACGTCCTGGAGCTCCAGGTCCGCGACCTGCTCAAGGACGAGCTCCCCCTCGAGCCCGACCTCAACCGCTGGATGGCCGTCTGGGGCGCACCCGGGCTCTGAAGCTCGGGGGTTCCCCATGGGATGCGGCTCGTCCCCCCGCTTCCCATGGCGCACGCCGCGAGGGAGGCGGCGAGACGTCATGGGGAGCCGCCTGCGGGATCCCCCGGAGCCTCAGAGGAAGAACCCGTGGGGCAGGTACGGCGCCGGGGGCCGCATCCGGCGTACGGCGAGGTACTCGTAGGCGTGCGCCGACAGGCGCGCCTCCAGGCCCACGTCGAGGGCCCACTGGTTCTCGGCGGTGACGTGGTCGACGGCGCAGTCGCGGTCCGGGTCCGACGCGGCCAGGCACTCCCACATCAGCGCCGCCGCCGTCCGACGGTCCGTCGCCGCCAGCAGGACCGGTCCTCCGGCCGGGTGCACGTAGGCGTACCCGGAGCCGCTCGCGCGGTCCACGACGACCAAGCGGTACCTCGCCACCAGCAACCGATGGTCGGGGCCGTGGGCGGCGTCCCGGGTGCGGCGGTCCACCGAGTCGGCGAGGTCCAGGTCGACCAGGGTGCCCTCTCGGACCCGCTCCACGACGGGCAGCACGGAGCGGGGCACCCGTCCGCAGAGGCGCATCGTCGGGTGCAGGGCGAACCCGGCGCGCCGGTACAGCCGGACCGCGGCCGGGTCCTCCGACGCCGACAGGATCCCGCGGAGGCATCCGCGGCCGTGCGCCGAAGCGGCCTCCATCAGCCTGCTGCCCAGGCCTCGGCCCTGCGCGTCCGGTCGCACGGCGAACGTCGCCAGCACCCAGGTCAGGTCGCGGCGCAGCGCAACCGCCGCGCCGAGCAGCCCGGCCGAGTCCTCCGCGACCCAGCAGCCGCGGGCGTCGTGCGCCAGCGCGTGCTCGCACTGCAGGCGCACCCGGTCGACCCCCGCCTCGTCACGCCGCTCGGGCTCCGGCCAGCCCACCCGATGCGTGCGCCGGTCGAGATCGACGAACGCCGTACCGGTCAGCCGCTCCACCCCGGCGACGTCGGACGCGGTCATGGGCCGGACCAGGAGATCGGTCACCCGCCCATCCTGACGGGGCGGGGCCGTGGCCGGGTGGTCTCGGTCAGGATGGCCCCGTGCGCATCCTCGTGGCCCCCGACGGCTTCGGCGGCGCGCTCACGGCCGCGCAGGCCGCGGAGGCGATCGCCGAGGGATGGCACCGCCGGGCGCCGGCCGACGAGCTGGACCTGGCCCCGATGGCCGACGGTGGGCCGGGGTTCGTCGCTGCCGTCCGCGCCTCGGTGGGCGGGGAGCTCCTTGCGGTCGGCGTGCGCGGTCCGTACGGCGAACGGGTGCCCGGAGCGGTGCTCCGCGCCGAGGACGGCACCGCCTACGCGGAGAGCGCACAGGCCTGCGGG
Source organism: Nocardioidaceae bacterium (assembly GCA_044870175.1). Taxonomy (GTDB): domain Bacteria; phylum Actinomycetota; class Actinomycetes; order Propionibacteriales; family Nocardioidaceae; genus JBIOUF01. Next base: position 8,058 of record JBIOYO010000121.1, read on the forward strand.
CTGCACCTCACCCGTGGCCCGGGCTCGACGCGCGACCCGGCGGGGGCGACCACGCACGGGGTCGGGGACCTGGTCATGGCCGCCGTCGACGCGGGCGCGACGACCGTCGTGGTGGGCCTGGGTGGGTCGGGCACCAGTGACGGCGGCGCGGGCCTGCTGTCCGCCCTCGGCGCCCGGTCCGAGCCCGACGGGCTGCTGGACCGCGGGCCGGACGCCCTGGCGGGGCTCCAGGCGGTCGACCTGCGCCAGGCCCGGTCCCGGGTGGCGGGCGTCCGGCTGGTCGCCGCGACCGATGTGGACATCCCGCTCGCCGGCCTCTTCGGGGCGACCCGTCTCCACGGCACGCGGAAGGGGCTCCCCGACGAGCGGCTCCCGGCCGTGGACGCCGCGCTGGAGCGGCTCGCCGAGCTTACCGACCGGCGCACGGCGCTGGCCCGCGGCGCCGGAGCGGGCGGCGGCCTCGGGTTCGCCCTGATGCTGCTGGGCGCACAGCCGCGGCCGGGCGTCGCCCTGGTCGCCGAGACGGTTGGGCTTGCCGAGCGTGCCCGGGCCGCCGACCTGGTCGTGACGGGGGAGGGCGCGTTCGACTTCTCCTCTCGCTCCGGCACGGTGACGTACGGCGTGGCCGCGGTCGCCGCCGACGCGGTCCGGCCCTGTGTCGCCCTCGCGGGGACGGTGCTGGTCAGCGCGCGAGAGATGCGCGCGCTCGGCGTCGAGTCGGCGTACTCGATGGCCGACGCGCTCGGTGAGCGGGCGGCGCTCGACCCCGCCGGCAGCCTGGCTCGGCTGGCCGAGCGGGTGGCCGCCACCTGGTCCCGGTGACCGGCTGTGGACAGGTGGCGACGGTCACCTCCACCGAATGCCCACCCGTGTGCGACCATTGACGACAGCAGTGCCCTGACGTCGATTCCCCTGGGAGCCGTGAGATGACCGAACAGGTCGAGACCGAGGTCCGTCCCGAGATCCGCACGGACGGCATCAACCTCTCCACCGGTGCCGCCGCCAAGGTCAAGAGCCTCCTGGAGCAGGAGGGCCGCGACGACCTCAAGCTCCGCATCGCCGTGCAGCCGGGCGGCTGCTCCGGGCTGCGCTACCAGCTGTTCTTCGACGAGCGCGACCTCGACGGAGACACCGTCACCGACTTCGGCGGCGTTGCGGTCGTGGTCGACCGGATGAGCGTGCCCTACCTGAACGGCGCCCTCATCGACTTCGTCGACACCATCGAGAAGCAGGGGTTCACCATCGACAACCCCAACGCGACCGGCTCCTGCGCCTGCGGCGACTCCTTCCACTGACCCTCCGGGGCCGCCAAGCACCTCGCGCATCACCGCAGTCCCCGCCGCTCGGCGGGGGCTGCGGTCGTCTTTCGCAGCGGTACTGTCGCCGGTGACCGCGACCGCCGGACCCGCGAGGAACCACCCATGTCGCTGCTGATCACCGGCTCCATCGCCACCGACCACCTGATGACGTTCCCCGGGCGGTTCTCCGACTCCCTCGTCGTCGACCAGCTGGACAAGGTCTCGCTGTCCTTCCTCGTCGACGACCTCGACGTACGCCGGGGCGGCTGCGCGGCGAACATCGCGTTCGGCCTCGGCAGCCTGGGGCTGTCGCCCGTCCTGGTCGGCGCGGTGGGGGAGGACTTCACCGAGTACCGCTCCTGGCTGGAGCGGCACGGCGTGGAGTGCGACTCCGTGCACGTCTCGGCCACCCGGCACACCGCCCGCTTCGTCTGCACGACCGACGCGTCGATGGCCCAGATCGCCTCGTTCTACGCCGGCGCGATGTCCGAGGCCCGGGAGATCGAGCTGAGACCGGTCGTCGAGCGGCATGGCGGCCGGGTCAGCCACGTGCTGGTCGGGCCCAACGACCCCGAGGGGATGCTCCGGCACACCCAGGAGTGCCGCGACCTCGGCTACCCCTTCCTCGCCGACCCGTCCCAGCAGCTCGCCTGGGGCGACGGCGAGATGATCCGCGACCTGGTGGAGGGCGCGGAGGTGCTGTTCTCCAACGAGTACGAGGCCGCGCTGATCACGCAGAAGACCGGCTGGACCGCCGACGAGGTGCTGCAGCGGGTGGGCACCTGGGTGGTCACCCTCGGCGCGGAAGGGGTGCGGGTCGACAGGGCTGGGGCCCCGACGCTGAAGGTGGCCGCGGTGCCGGACGTGGCGGCCGTGGAGCCGACCGGCGTCGGAGACGCGTTCCGCGCCGGCTACCTCGCGGCCGCCGAGTGGGGGCTGTCCCCGGAGCGGGCCGCGCAGCTCGGCTGCGTGCTGGCGGCGTACGTGGTCGAGCGGGTGGGCACCCAGGAGTACACGCTGCACCGGCGCGCCTTCGTGGACCGCTTCGCGGCCGCCTACGGACCCGACGCAGCCGCCCAGGTCGCCGCGCACGTGCGCACGCGCCGGCCGTGAGCCGCCGGCCGGCCCCGCGCCGGCCGGCCCCGTGACACCCGTGGACCCCGTGGGCCCCTGCAGGGGCCGGTGGGGCACCCGCGGTAGTAGGGTTCCACGTGACCGTCGTGCTGAGCAGAGAGGCCTAGGGGTGGGTCTGCACCGTCGCAAGCGAGCGCCACGATCCCGCCGCCAGCAGCCCATAGCGCTGGCGCTGACCGCTCCGCTCGTCCTGCTGCTCGCCGGCTGCTCCAGCGAGACCCGCGACGAGTGGGGCCGGGTGGCCATGCCCGAGGCCGCGTCGGACCGCGCCGGGTACATCCACGGCCTGTGGAACGGCGCCTGGCTGGCCGCGATCCTCACCGGCATCCTGGTCTGGGGGCTCATCGGCTACGTGGTGATCCGCTACCGCCGCCGCAGCGACGACGAGATCCCGGTGCAGACCCGCTACAACCTGCCGCTGGAGCTCCTGTACACCGTCGCCCCGGTGATCATGGTCCTGGTCTTCTTCAACTTCACCGTGACCACGCAGAACGACATCATGGACGAGGTCCCCAACCCCGACCACACGATCGGCGTGGTCGGGCAGCAGTGGTCGTGGACGTTCAACTACATCGAGGACGAGGCGAACGACGGGCAGACGGTCTTCACCTCCGGCACGCCGGCCGAGAGGCCGACGCTGTACCTCCCCGTGGACGAGACGGTGGAGTTCCAGCTCACCTCGCCCGACGTGATCCACTCCTTCTGGGTGCCGGCCTTCGCGTTCAAGATGGACGTGATCCCGGGCCGCACGAACACGTTCCAGATCACGCCCACCCGCGAGGGCACGTTCCCGGGGCGCTGCGCGGAGCTCTGCGGCACCTACCACTCCCGGATGCTGTTCACCGTCAAGGTGGTCGGCGCGGAGGAGTACGCCGCCGAGCTGGCCCGGCTGGAGGCCGCCGGCAACGTCGGTCTCGCCGAGGGCGGCAAGGACGCCGACACGCAGGCGGGCCTGGAGGAGCAGGTGCAGGACGACGACACCACCCAGTCCGATGACCAGTCCGACGACACGGGAGGCACCCAGTGACCGCCGTCTCCGACGCCCGGCAGGCCGTCGAGGTCAACAACCTGGGCCGCCAGCTGGTCAAGGTGATCACCACCACCGACCACAAGGTGATCGGCAAGCTCTACCTGGGCACGTCGTTCGCGTGGTTCCTGGTCGGGGGGCTGATGGCCATGGTGATCCGCGCCGAGCTGGCCTACCCGGGCAACCAGATCGTCAGCGACGAGCTGTACAACCAGCTGTTCACGATGCACGGCACGATCATGCTGCTGCTGTTCGCCACCCCGCTGTTCTTCGGCTTCGCCAACATGATCATGCCGCTGCAGATCGGCTCCCCCGACGTGGCCTTCCCGCGGCTGAACATGCTCAGCTACTGGTTCTTCCTGTTCGGCGGCATCATCGCGGCGTCGGGCTTCCTCACGCCGCAGGGCGCGGCCGACTTCGGCTGGTTCGCCTACACGCCGCTCTCCGACGTGGTCCGGTCCCCCGGGATCGGCGGGGACCTGTGGGTGATGGGCCTGTGGATGGCGGGCATGGGCACCATCCTCGGCGCGGTCAACTTCATCACCACGATCATCTGCATGCGCGCGCCCGGCATGACGATGTTCCGGATGCCGATCTTCACCTGGAACACGCTGGTGACCAGCCTGCTCGTGATCATGGTGTTCCCGGTGCTGGCCGGAGCGCTGCTGGCCCTGGAGGCCGACCGCGCCGTCGGCGCGCACGTCTTCGACGCCGCCCACGGCGGCCCGATCCTGTGGCAGCACCTGTTCTGGTTCTTCGGCCATCCCGAGGTCTACATCATCGCGCTGCCGTTCTTCGGGATCATCACCGAGGTGCTGCCGGTGTTCAGCCGCAAGCCGATCTTCGGCTACATCGGCCTGGTCGGTGCCACGCTGGCGATCGCGTTCCTCTCGATGGCGGTCTGGGCCCACCACATGTTCGTCACCGGCGCGGTCGACCTGGCGTTCTTCTCCGGGATGACCTTCCTGATCGCGGTGCCGACCGGCGTGAAGTTCTTCAACTGGATCGGCACCATGTGGGGCGGCTCGCTCAGCTTCGACACGCCGATGCTCTGGGCGCTCGGCTTCCTCACCACGTTCCTCTTCGGAGGGCTGACCGGCGTCATCCTGGCGTCTCCTCCGCTGGACTTCCACGTGTCCGACACCTACTTCGTGGTGGCGCACTTCCACTACGTGGTGTTCGGCACGGTGGTGTTCGCGATGTTCTCCGGTTTCTACTTCTGGTGGCCCAAGATGACCGGCCGGATGCTCGACGAACGCCTGGGCAAGGCGCACTTCTGGCTGCTGTTCGTCGGGTTCCACACCACGTTCCTGATCCAGCACTGGCTCGGTGTCGAAGGCATGCCGCGCCGGTACGCCGACTACCTGCCCGGCGACGGGTTCACCACGCTCAACCAGATCTCGACCATCGGCGCGTTCCTGCTCGGCGCGTCGACGCTGCCGTTCCTCTACAACGTCTACAAGACGGCGCGCACCCCCCCGGTGCAGCAGGACGACCCGTGGGGATGGGGCCGTTCCCTGGAGTGGGCCACCTCCTCCCCACCGCCGCGGCACAACTTCCACTCGATCCCGCGGATCCGCTCTGAGTCCCCGGCGTTCGACCTGCACCATCCCGAGGTCGCCGCGATGGAGGTCGCGCCCGAGGCCGCGGACCGGCCCCCGGCCAGCGTCGTCGAGCACGACGAGGGGGGCCAGCGGTGAGGGCCGAGACGTGGATCTTCGGCATCTGCTCGGCGTTCTTCCTCGTCGTGGCGCCGGCGTACTGGTTCATCGCGGGCGACCCGACCGGCACCACGGCCCTGGTGATGACCTCCCTGCTGGCGCTGCTGGTCACGTTCTACCTGGGCTTCCACGCCTCTCGGATGGAGCCGCGGCCGGAGGACCGCAAGGACGCCGAGATCGCCGACGGCGCCGGCGAGCTGGGGTTCTTCCCGCCGTACTCCTGGTGGCCGCTGTGGTGCTCGCTGTGCCTGGCGACGATCGTCTTCGCCGTGGCGATGCACGCCTGGTGGATGGTCCTCATCGGCGTCGGCCTCGGCGCGCTGGCCGTCAGCGGGTGGATCTTCGAGTACTACGTGGGGGACCACGCGCATTAGCCACGGGGCGTGGGCGGCCGCGGGCCGCCCGTGACCTCGACGTGACGAGACCCACGGTCTCGGCTGGCGAGTCGGGCGCCGCGGCGTTGTTACCCTGGATGGACCGCTGCTCCTCGATGGCCTTCCTGGGGGTCCCCTTACATGCGTCTGCGTCCTGCCCGGCTCGTCTCGTCGCGCCCGCGCCGCGTCGCGGCTGTCACCGCCTGCGCGGTGCTGGTGGCCGCTCCGCTCGCCGGCTGCACCACGGCCGGCTCCGCCTCCGACGGTGCGGCCACGCCCGGCTCCACCGCGTCCCCGTCCGAGCCGGAGCCGACCCCGGTGTCCCAGGTGGTGCTGTCGACCAACCTGCCCACGGCCGCGGCCCAGACCGTCTCGGTGAACACGCTGGTGAAGGTGCGCGCCCAGGGCGGCACGCTGACCAAGGTCAGCGTGACCGGCCCGAAGCAGCGCAAGGTCCGGGGCTCGCTGTCGGCTGACCGCAGGGTGTGGTCCGCCTCCGAGCGGCTCGAGCCGGGCACCCGCTACCTGGTGCGCACGGTCGGCACCGACACGGAGGGCCTGACCAGGTCGATGCGGCAGGTGTTCCGCACCGACGACCTCACCCTGGACGAGCAGACCTACGCCAGCGTCGCGCCTATCGACGGCGACACCGTCGGGGTCGGCATGCCGGTCATCATCCGGTTCGACCTGCCGGTCACGCACCGTGCCGTGTTCGAGAAGAACATGTCGGTGACCACCACCCCGGCGCAGCCGGGCAGCTGGCACTGGATGAGCGACTACGAGGCGCACTGGCGGCCCAAGACGTACTGGAAGCCCGGCACCAAGGTCACCGTCCGCGCCGACGTCAACAGCCTCGACGCCGGGAACGGCATCTACGGCCAGGAGGACCGGGTCTCCCACTTCACGGTCGGCAACGACGTGCGGATGAGGATCGACGTGGCCTCCCACAGCATGCAGGTCACCCAGAACGGTCAGTTGCTGCGCACCATCCCGATCAGCGCGGGCAAGCCGGGCTTCACCACCCGCTCCGGCATCAAGGTGATCGTCGAGAAGTTCCGCACCAAGCGCATGGACGCCGCGACTACGGGGATCAGCGAGGACGACCCGGAGTACTACGACATCTCCAACGTCGAGTACGCCCAGCGGGTCACCTACTCCGGGGAGTTCCTTCACGCCGCCCCCTGGTCCGTCGGCTCCCAGGGCTACGCCAACGTCAGCCACGGCTGTGTGGGCATGAGCACCGACAACGCGGCGTGGCTGTACTCGCTGACCAAGATCGGTGACGTCGTCGAGGTCACCGGGTCCGACCGGTACATGACCATCGACAACGGGTACGGCGACTGGAACGTGCCGTTCGCCGAGTACAAGGCGGGCTCCGCCCTCTCCTGACCTCGGGCGCAGCCCGGGGTCTCCCGCGGCGCCCGGCCGTGAAGGCAGCCGCTGCTCGGCCTGCGGGGCGGCTCCGGTTGCGGGGCGGGCTCCGGTTGCGGGGCGGCCTGTGTTGGGGGCCGAGGCCGGTGGACGTGACACCTCCCCGGAACGGCGGCGCGGGCAACCACCCCCTCCGCTCGTTCCTCGCTCCGGGGGGGCCAGTCCACTCGGGCGCAGCCCGAGGAGAGGCGAGCCGGCGGAACTTCCCTCCGGCGCGAAGCGCCCGCTCGGATGTTGCGCAGGCTCGCCGTTCTCGCGCCTCACCGAGCCGGGACTGGGATGCCGAGTGGTAGCAGACCCGGCCTGACCGGCCCGTTGCTTCTTGGGCGGCCGCCCGCGTCACCGGTCCGGCGCCCCGACCTCCTCCTGTCATACAGACGGGTCCGGCTGGGCCGGACCAAGCCGCGGCTACCGCGGAGTATCAATCCCTGTGGACGCCTCTCGTTACTTCCAGCGGTTCGACGAGGACCAAGGACAACGGGGGGGCTTCATGCGGACGGAGCAGCGAGTCGGAATTCTCGGAGCCGGCGCGGTGGGCTCGCACCTGGTCAGGTGCCTGTCCTCGGCGGGCTACCGGTTGAGCGTCTTCGACCCCGACCACGCGCGCGCCGTACGGCTGGCACGGCACGGGGCGACGCCGG
>JBIOYO010000122.1:0-2864 GCA_044870175.1 Nocardioidaceae bacterium
CCGAAACCACGACGAGAAGGACGCCTCCACCACCATGACGATGACCGACCCGATCGCAGACATGCTCACCCGCCTGCGCAACGCCAACCAGGCCTACCACGACTCCGTCACGATGCCGTACAGCAAGCTCAAGGCCGGCGTCGCGGAGATCCTCCAGCAAGAGGGCTACATCTCTGCGTGGCGCGCCGACGACCCCGCGGAGGGCGCGGTGGGCCGGACCCTGACCATCACGCTGAAGTACGGCCAGAACCGCGAGCGCTCGATCGCCGGCGTCCGCCGCATCAGCAAGCCCGGTCTGCGTGTGTACGCCAAGGCCAACGGCCTGCCCAGGGTCCTCGGCGGCCTGGGGGTGGCGATCATCTCCACCAGCCAGGGGCTGCTGACGGACCGCCAGGCCAACCGCAAGGGCGTGGGTGGGGAAGTCCTCGCCTACGTCTGGTGACTGAGACGTAGAGGGGAACCAGGACATGTCGCGCATTGGCAAGCTCCCCATCCCGGTCCCGTCCGGGGTGGACGTCGCGCTGGACGAGCGGCAGGTGACCGTGAAGGGGCCGAAGGGCACGCTCAGCCACACGGTCGCGGCGCCGATCGCCGTCGACCGCGGCGACGACGGCGCTGTGGTGGTGACCCGCCCCGACGACGAGCGGGTCAGCCGCTCGCTGCACGGTCTCACGCGCACGCTGATCGCCAACATGGTCACCGGGGTGACCCAGGGCTACGAGAAGCGGCTGGAGATCGTCGGCGTCGGCTACCGCGTCCGGGCGATGGGACCGGCCCAGCTGGAGTTCCAGCTCGGGTTCTCCCACCCGGTGGTCGTGGACGCGCCGGAGGGCATCACCTTCACCGTGGACGGGCCGACCCGGCTCGCCGTCCAGGGCATCGACAAGCAGCTGGTCGGCGAGACCGCCGCCAACATCCGCAAGCTGCGCAAGCCCGAGCCGTACAAGGGCAAGGGCATCCGCTACGCGGGCGAGGTGGTCCGCCGCAAGGTCGGAAAGGCTGGTAAGTGACGATGGCGATCTCCCTTCGGTCCGGCAAGCACACCGCCCGGCGCATCGCGTCGCGGCAGCGCCGCCAGGTCCGGGGCCGCAAGAGGGTCACCGGCACGGTCGAGCGTCCGCGCCTGGTGGTCACCCGGTCGTCTCGGCACATCTCCGCGCAGGTGGTCGACGACGCTGCCGGCCGCACCCTGGTGTCGGCGAGCAGCATGGAGGCCGACCTGCGGGCGTTCGACGGTGACAAGTCCGCGAAGGCCCGCCGGGTCGGCGAGCTGGTCGCCGCGCGGGCCCAGGCGGCCGGCGTCCAGGGCGTGGTGTTCGACCGCGCCGGCAACAAGTACCACGGCCGGGTCGCGGCCCTGGCCGACGGCGCCCGCGAGGGCGGCCTCGCGCTCTAGGGCGCGAGCGCACAGGACTGAGGAAGAGGACGAAACCATCATGAGCGGATCCCAGCGCCGCAGCGGCGGCGACCGGCGGGGCGGCCGTGACGACCGTCGCGGCGGCCAGGCCGCGGACAAGGCGGCCTACATCGAGCGCGTCGTCGCGATCAACCGGGTCGCCAAGGTGGTCAAGGGCGGCCGGCGGTTCAGCTTCACGGCGCTGGTCGTCGTGGGCGACGGCGACGGCATGGTCGGCGTCGGCTACGGCAAGGCCAAGGAGGTGCCGGCCGCGATCGCGAAGGGTGTGGAGGAGGCCAAGAAGCACTTCTTCCGGGTCCCACGCATCCAGGGCACCATCCCGCACCCGGTCCAGGGTGAGAAGGCGGCGGGCGTCGTCCTGCTCCGCCCGGCATCGCCTGGTACCGGCGTCATCGCCGGCGGCCCGGTCCGTGCCGTGCTGGAGTGCGCCGGCATCCACGACGTGCTCAGCAAGTCGCTCGGCTCGTCGAACCAGATCAACATCGTGCACGCGACCGTCGAGGCGCTGCGGTCGCTCGAGGAGCCGGAGTCGGTGGCCTCGCGCCGCGGCCTCGCCGTCGAGGACGTGGCCCCGGCGGCGCTGCTCAAGGCGCGCGCGGAGGTGACGGCGTGACCCCGGCGACCGGCCGGTTGAAGGTGCGGCAGACCCGCTCGGCGATCGGCAGCAAGGCCAACCAGCGCGAGACGCTGCGCTCGCTGGGGCTGAAGCGCATCGGGGACGTCGTGGTCAAGGAGGACCGCCCGGAGATCCGAGGCATGGTCCACACCGTCCGGCACCTCGTCGCCGTCGACGTCGTCGAGGAAGGCCAGATCGAGGAAGGCCAGATCGAGGGAGGCCAGTGACATGTCGTTGAAGCTGCACCACCTGCGCCCCGCCCCGGGCGCCAGGACCGCCAAGACCCGGGTCGGCCGTGGGGAGGGGTCCAAGGGCAAGACCGCCGGACGCGGCACCAAGGGCAGCAAGGCTCGTCAGCAGATGTCGCCGGCTTTCGAGGGCGGCCAGATGCCCATCCACATGCGGCTGCCCAAGCTGAAAGGGTTCAAGAACCCGTTCAAGGAGGAGTTCCAGGTGGTCAACCTGGACCGGATCGACGCGCTGTTCCCCGAGGGCGGCGCCGTCGGCCCGGCCGAGCTGGTCGCCAGGGGAGCCGTCCGCGACGGGCGCCCGGTCAAGGTCCTGGGCGGCGGCGACCTCGGCGTGGCCGTCGAGGTGAGCGCACACGCGTTCTCCGCCTCGGCCAAGGAGAAGATCGCCGCCGCCGGAGGCAGCACCACCGAGCTGCCGTCGCGCTGACGGCTTCCGGCCGGCGGGCCCCTGTTAGGCTTCGCTGCGTCCCCAACCGTCGCCCGGGCAGGTCGCCCCGGTGGCGAGAACGCCAGAAAGAGGACCGGTGCTCGGCGCCTTCGCCAACGCTTTCCGCACTCCCGACCTGCGGCGCAAGCTGCT
>JBIOYO010000123.1:0-3613 GCA_044870175.1 Nocardioidaceae bacterium
TGGTGTCCGACGACGCCGCCCTGTCCGCGGCCGTGGACGCCGCCATCGAGGCGAACCCCGACGTGGCCGCGAAGATCCGCGACGGCAAGGTCGCCGCGGCAGGCGCCCTCATCGGCGCGGTGATGAAGCAGATGCGCGGCCAGGCCGACGCCGCCCGGGTCCGCGAGCTGGTCCTGCAGAAGCTCACCTGACCCCGACGCCGAGCCGGCGCTTGCTCCCGGCGGTGGGACGCCGAGCCGGCGCTTGCTCCCGGCGGTGGGACGCCGAGCCGGCGCTTGCTCCCGGCGGTGGGACGCCGAGTCGGCGCTTGTGCGCCGCGCGGGCCATGCCGGTTCCCACGGGTTTCGGCCGCTTCCCATGACGTACCCGTCGTGGGAAGCGGCAAGGATCCCGCAGACCATGGGAATCGCGTGACGCGCGGGTCAGGAGGTGCCGGGGTCGACCAGCAGGATGCGGTCGTCGGTTGAGGCGGGGCTGCCGCGGCCGTCGCGGTTGCTCGTGGTGACCCACAGGTGCTCGCCGTCGGGGGCGACCAGGACGGTGCGCATCCGGCCGTACTCGCCGACGAAGAACGCCCGCGGCGTGCCGATCCCGGTGTCGGTCACCGGGATCCGCCACAGCCGCTCGCCGTGCAGCGAGGCCATCCACAGATAGCCGTCCAGATAGGCCAGCCCCGACGGTGAGGCCTCGTCGGTGTGCCACTGCGCGAGCGGGTCGCGGAAGTCCGGCTCGCCACCACGCCCCTCGACCATCGGCCAGCCGTAGTTGCCGCCCTTCCGCAGCAGGTTCAGCTCGTCCCACGTCGAGGCGCCGAACTCGCTGGCCCACATCCGGCCACGGTCGTCGAAGGCCAGCCCCTGCACGTTGCGGTGGCCCGAGGTCCACACCGGAGAGCCCGCCCGCGGGTTGCCCGGCGCCGGGTCGCCGTCCGGGGTGATCCGCAGCACCTTGCCGGCCAGGGAGCCCTGGTCCTGAGCGAGCGAGTCCTCGCCGGTCTCGCCGGTGGAGACGTAGAGGTAGCCGTCGGGCCCGAACGCCAGCCGTCCGCCGTCGTGGATGGAGCCGACGGGGATCCCGGTGAGCACCGGACGCGGTGGACCGAGCCGGCGCCCGTCGAACGTCACGCGGACCACCCGGTTGTCGCTCGCGGTCGAGTAGTAGGCATAGACCGAGGAGTCCTCCGAGTACGTCGGGGAGACCGCCAGCCCCAGCAGGCCGCCCTCGCCGGACGGCGCGGCCTCGCCGAGCACGCCCACCTCGCGCACCTCGCCGCCGTCGAGCAGGAGCACCCGGGCGGTGTCCCGCTCGCCGACCAGGGCCGACCCGTCGGGCAGCACGGCGACGCCCCACGGCACCGCCAGCCGCGCCGCCACGGTGCGGACGACCAGGGGGGGACCCGCGCGCACGGAGGACGTGGGGGCCGGCGAGTCGGTCGGCGACTCGCCGGCACCGGGGGCGGGCTCGGGCGACGGGGCGGAGGGCTCGTCGGACGCCCCGGTGCAGCCCGCGACCAGCACGAGCGCACAGGCCAGGGCGCAGACCCATGCGCAGACCGGGGCCCAGACCGGGGCCCAGACCGGGACACTGACCGGGGCACGCAGAAGCGGGGCCGGTCTCACCGGCTCAGCCTACGGGCGTCGCCGGGACCGGGGGCCCGAGGTGGAGGCGGTCAGCCGAGCGCGGCGGCGCGGCGGGCGCGGGTCTCGTGGCGGACCCGGCACGTCGCCAGGACCGCCTCCACCTCGAGCGACTCCCGGCGGCGCTGCGTGAGCGCCGTGGACGCCACCAGGGCGTTGCGCCGAGACTGCTGCTGGCTCTCGACCGGCCAGTGGCTGATTGCCCGGACAACCTGCCTGGGGATCTGCTTGGGGATCTGCCTGGCCTTGGTCATGTGCACCACGCTCCGACCTCTGCGCCGTCCCTGGGTGCTTCCAGGCTAGGGAGCCTGACCTTCGCCGGAGTCAACGGCGTGTGACGATCAGGTAAACAGCCCCGACGTCGTCGGCGAGGACTGGCGGGGAGCCCGGTGCGCACCGATGAGTTCGGGGTGGTTCCCAAGTCGGTCCGCTCGGGAGAGGCTGCTGTCGAGCGGACGAGGACAGGCGGACAGGAGACGCGATGACCGAGACGGTGGTGCTGGTCGGCACTCGCAAGGGGCTCTGGGTGGCCCGCAGCGAGGACCGGGAGACGTGGGCAGTCGACGGCCCCGGCGAGCTGATGAGCGAGGTGCACGCCGTCGGCTTCGACACCAGCGGCGGCAGCCCCCGCCTGTACGCCGCCAGTAAGCACTGGCACTGGGGCCCGCAGCTGCGCCGATCCGACGACGGTGGCCGCAGCTGGCAGACCACCCCCGGGGGCGAGATCGTCTTCCCCGAGCACACGGGCCGGTCCTTGGACGCGGTGTGGGCGGTCGCGCCGTCCCCCACCGAGCCGGGCGTGGTCTGGGCCGGCACCGAGCCGTCGGCGCTGTTCCGGTCCACCGACCGCGGCGAGACGTTCACGCTGGTCCGGTCGCTGTGGGACCACCCGCACCGCGAGCAGTGGGGCGCGGGGTTCGGCGGTCAGGCCATCCACACCGTCCTGCCGCACCCCAGTGACCCGGCCAAGGTGACCGTCGCGATGTCGACCGGCGGGGTCTACCGCACGGTCGACGGCGGCGACTCGTGGGCGCCGGCCAACACGGGGATCAAGGCCGAGTTCATGCCCGGAGACGCGCAGTACCCCGAGTTCGGCCAGTGCGTGCACAAGGTGGCCCGCTCCTGCGGCGACCCGGACCTGCTGTTCGCGCAGAACCACGGCGGGGTCTACCGCAGCGAGGACGCCGGCGACACCTGGACCTCGATCGCCGACGGCCTGCCCAGCGACTTCGGCTTCCCGATCGTCGCCCACCCCCGTGACGCGAGCACGGTCTACGTGTTCCCACTGTCGGCGTCCGACGGGCGGTTCCCTCCGGACGGCGCCTGCCGGGTCTACCGCTCCACCGACCGCGGCGACTCCTGGGAGCCCCTGAAGGAGGGGCTGCCGGACGCCGACTTCTATACCGGCGTGATGCGCGACGCGATGTGTGCCGACCCCGCGGACACCGGCCGGCCGGTCGGCCTCTACCTCGGCTGCCGGGACGGGACGGTCTTCGCCAGCGCGGACGAGGGCGAGACCTGGACCGTCCTGGCCGAGCACCTGCCCGACGTGCTTTGCATGCGCGCCCACACCCTCTGAGGAACCGGGCCGCTCATGGACGCGGCCTGGCGCGGTCAGAGCGGCGCCGGGCCGCCCACGAGCTCCTCGCCGTCCAGGGGGACGGAGCTGGGGGCCGGGACCCCGGCGGTGATCACGGTGCCGTCGGCGCGGTAGCCGCCGATCAGCGGCCGGTCCCCGAGCTGGGTGGTCTGTACCGGCCCCTGGTGCGCCAGGGGTACCTCCACGGGTGCGCCGGCCCGCACCTCGACCTCCTCGCCGCGCACCGTGAGCGCTATCGACTCCAGGGTCGCCTCACGGGACCGGTCGTCGACCTCGAAGGCGATGCAGTCCTGGGAGACCCGCACGCGCAGCCGGAGGCCGTGCCACCTGACCGCGAACCGCAGCGAGGGCCACGACGCCGGCAGCCGGGGGTCGA
>JBIOYO010000124.1:0-3004 GCA_044870175.1 Nocardioidaceae bacterium
GAGTCTCGTGTCCGGGGACGCCCCCTCCACCAAGGCGGCGGTGGCCGGCCTCGGTGCGGTCACCTCGGCGCGCCGGGTGCTGGTCGTCCTCGAGCGGGGGGACAACCTGACCTGGCTGTCCCTGCGCAACGTGCCCACGGTGCACCTGCTCGCGGTCGACCAGCTGAACACCTACGACGTGCTGCTCTGCGACGACGTGGTGTTCACCAAGGGCGCCTACGACACGTTCGTGGGCGGCCGGAGGGGAGCGGCGACCGTCGCCACGGCAGAGGCCGAGACGCCGAACGAGGAGGCGGACCAGTGAGCAGCTTCCACAAGGACCACCGCGACGTGCTGATCGCCCCGGTCGTGTCGGAGAAGAGCTACGGCCTGCTCGACGCCAACAAGTACACCTTCCTGGTGCACCCGGGCGCCAACAAGACCGAGATCAAGATCGCGGTGGAGAAGGTGTTCAACGTCAAGGTCACTTCCGTGAACACGCTCAACCGGCCCGGGAAGACCCGCCGTACGCGGTTCGGCACCGGCAGGCGCGCGAACACGAAGCGAGCCGTCGTGAGCCTGGCCGAGGGGCACCGGATCGACATCTTCGGAGGCCCGGTCTCCTGACCGGTCCCCCAGAGACGAAGAGGTTGGACATCCATGGCAATCCGTAAGTACAAGCCGACCACACCGGGCCGCCGCGGCTCGTCGGTCGCCGACTTCGCCGAGGTCACCAGGACCACGCCGGAGAAGTCGCTGACCCGCCCGCTGCCCAAGAGGGGCGGCCGCAACAACCAGGGCCGGATCACGACGAGGCACCAGGGCGGCGGGCACAAGCGTGCCTATCGGGTCGTGGACTTCCGCCGGTACGACAAGGACGGCGTGCCGGCGAGGGTCGCGCACATCGAGTACGACCCCAATCGCACCGCGCGGATCGCGCTGCTGCACTACGCCGACGGGGAGAAGCGCTACATCATCGCACCCAAGGACCTCCGGCAGGGCATGGCCGTCGAGGCGGGTCCCCGGGCGGACATCAAGCCCGGCAACAACCTGCCGCTGCGCAACATCCCGGTCGGCACCACCGTCCACTGCGTGGAGCTCCGGCCGGGCGGCGGCGCGAAGATCGCCCGGTCCGCCGGCATCTCCGCGCAGCTGGTGGCCCGCGAGGGCACGCGGGCCACACTGCGGATGCCGTCGGGGGAGATGCGCTTCGTCGACGTGCGCTGCCGCGCCACGGTCGGCGAGGTCGGCAACGCCGAGCAGTCCAACATCAGCTGGGGCAAGGCCGGCCGCATGCGCTGGAAGGGCAGGCGACCGACCGTCCGCGGCGTTGTGATGAACCCGGTCGACCACCCGCACGGCGGTGGCGAGGGCAAGACCTCCGGCGGACGGCACCCGGTGTCGCCGTGGGGCCGCCCCGAGGGCCGCACCCGCAAGAACAAGGCGTCCGACGCCCAGATCATCCGCCGCCGCAAGTCCGGCAAGCGCTGAGCAGGAGAGAGCTGGCCATGCCCCGCAGCCTGAAGAAGGGTCCCTTCGTGGACGACCACCTGATGAAGAAGGTGGACGTCCAGAACGACAAGGGCACGCACAACGTGATCAAGACCTG
The DNA here is from genome assembly GCA_044870175.1 of Nocardioidaceae bacterium. GTDB lineage: Bacteria > Actinomycetota > Actinomycetes > Propionibacteriales > Nocardioidaceae > JBIOUF01. The sequence goes on from JBIOYO010000124.1 coordinate 1,589, forward strand.
GTCGCGCCGCTCGATGATCGTGCCGGCGATGATCGGCCACACGATCGCCGTGCACGACGGCCGCAAGCACGTCCCGGTGTTCGTGACCGACTCCATGGTCGGCCACAAGCTGGGCGAGTTCGCGCCGACCCGCACCTACCGCGGGCACGTCAAGGACGACCGGAAGAGCCGGCGCCGCTGACCGCGGCCGGCGAGCCAGAGACAGACGCAGAAGAAGGACGAGAGTCATGAGCACACTGCAGCGGGGACGGGTCAGCGCACGGCGCGACAGCCTGCTCGGCGACGAGCCGGGGGCGTTCGCGACCGCGCGCTACGTCCGGATCACGCCGCTGAAGGCCCGCCGGGTCGTCGACCTGGTGCGCGGCCTCGACGTCGGGGACGCGCTCGACCTGCTGCAGGTGGCTCCGCAGGCCGCCGCCGAGACGGTGCGGAAGGTCCTGGCCAGCGCCGTCGCCAACGCCCAGACCGCGGAGGGGCTGGACCCTGGCACGCTGGTCGTCTCCAAGGCCATGGTCGACGAGGGCCCGACGATGAAGCGCTGGCGGGCCCGCGCCCAGGGCCGGGCCTCGCGGATCAACAAGCGGACCAGCCACATCACCCTCGTGGTCCAGCCTCGCACCGACGACCAGACCCGGACCAGGAAGGGACGGCACGCCTGATGGGTCAGAAGATCCACCCGAACGGTTTCCGGCTCGGCATCTCCACGGACCACAAGAGCCGGTGGTACGCCGACAAGCTGTACAAGTCCTACGTCGGCGAGGACGTCGCGATCCGCAAGCTGCTCAGCAAGGGCATGGAGCGCGCCGGCATCTCCAAGGTCGAGATCGAGCGCACCCGCGACCGGGTCCGCGTCGACATCCACACCGCGCGGCCGGGCATCGTGATCGGCCGTCGCGGCGCGGAGGCCGACCGCATCCGCGGCGAGCTGGAGAAGCTCACCGGCAAGCAGGTGCAGCTGAACATCCTGGAGGTGAAGAACCCGGAGATCGACGCCCAGCTCGTGGCGCAGGGCGTGGCCGAGCAGCTGTCGGGTCGCGTGGCGTTCCGCCGGGCGATGCGCAAGGCGATCCAGACGACGATGCGTAGCGGCGCCAAGGGTGTCCGCATCCAGTGCTCCGGCCGCCTCGGCGGCGCGGAGATGTCCCGCTCGGAGTTCTACCGCGAGGGACGGGTGCCGCTGCACACGCTTCGCGCGGACATCGACTACGGCTTCTACGAGGCGCGGACGACCTTCGGCCGGATCGGCGTGAAGGTGTGGATCTACAAGGGCGAGGTCGCCGGGACCCGCGCGGAGCGCGAGGCCCAGGCGGCGGCCCGGGCCGGCGCCCCCGGGCGCGGCCGCCCCGCCCGGGGCGGCGAGCGGCCGAGCCGCAGCTCCCGGGGCGACCGGCCGACCCGCTCCGGCCGCGAGGGCAC
>JBIOYO010000125.1:0-2490 GCA_044870175.1 Nocardioidaceae bacterium
AGCGCGTCGGCCTGCGAGCCGTGGATGGCGAACACCTTCGACAGCCCGGTGATCCGGAAGATCTTCAACAGCCGCTCCTGGGTGCAGATCAGCTGCATCGAGCCGTCGTGCGCGCGGACCTTCTTCAGACCTCCGACCAGTACCCCGAGCCCGGTCGAGTCCAGGAAGTCGACGTTCTCCATGTCGATGACCAGGTGGTGGTGGCCGTCCGCGACCAGCTCGGCGATCCGCTCACGCAGCTTGGGAGCGGTGTAGACGTCGATCTCGCCGCCTACCTCGACGACGGTGCGACGGCCCTCCTGGCGGGTCTCCAAAGACAGGTCCACCGCTCCCTCCTGTCCTTCCCCGGGCCGGCCGCCGGCCACCGCAGCCCCCGGAGCAGCATTCAACCAGAGTTTGTCAGACTTCCGAGGTGTCACGGCAGCCCGGTCTCTCGGCCTCCGAGCTGGTCGCCCGGCTGGCCGGCCCGGCCGAACGGGCCGACCGGCTCACCCACCTGGAACTGCTGCCGGCGCGAGCGGCCGCTGCGGCTCCCTGGCCGGCGTGGGTCCCGCCTCCGCTGGTGGACTCCCTGCGAAGGCGCGGCGTCGACGGGCCGTGGTCGCACCAGGCCGAGGTCGCGGACGCGGCCCGGGAGGGCCGGCACGTCGTCGTGGCGACCGGGACGGCGTCCGGCAAGTCGCTCGCGTTCTGGCTCCCGGCGCTCAGTGCCGTCCTGGAGCAGCGGCACCCGCGGGGGCGGCGCGGCGCCACCGCGTTGTACCTCTCGCCGACGAAGGCGCTGGCGCAGGACCAGCTGGCAGCCCTGCGAGAGCTGGGCGAGCCGGGGCTGGCGGCGGCCACGGTCGACGGGGACAGCCCGCCCGAGCAGCGGGCCTGGGCCCGGGACAGCGCCGAGTACGTGCTCAGCAACCCCGACATGCTGCACCGCTCGGTGCTGCCGAGGCACTCCCAGTGGGCCCGGTTCCTCGCTCTGCTGCGGTTCGTGGTCGTCGACGAGTGCCACCACTACCGCGGCGTGTTCGGCGCGCACGTCGCCCTGGTGCTGCGCCGGCTGCGCCGGGTCTGCGCGGGGTACGGGGCCACGCCGACGTTCGTGCTCGCCTCGGCGACCGTCGCCGAGCCGGAGGTGTCGGCGTCACGCCTGACCGGGCTGCCCGTCACCGCCGTCACCCGCGACGGCTCCCCACGGGGCTCCGTCGCGCTGGTGCTGTGGCAGCCGCCGTTCGTCTCCCACGCCGGCGAGCACGGCGCGCCGGTCCGCCGGTCCGCGACCACGGAGGTCGCCGACCTGCTCGCCGACCTGGTCGTCGACGGCGTGCGCACCCTCGCGTTCGTCCGGTCGCGCCGGGGCGCCGAGGCCGTGGCGCTGCGCGCGCGCAGGCTGCTGGCGGAGGCCGCGCCGCCCCTGGTGCCCCGCGTCGCGGCGTACCGGGGCGGGTATCTCCCCGAGGACCGGCGGGCCCTGGAGGAGGCGCTGCGGCGCGGGGACCTGCTCGGCGTGGCGGCGACCAACGCGCTGGAGCTGGGCATCGACGTGTCCGGCCTGGACGCGGTGCTGCTCGCCGGGTTCCCGGGGACGCGCGCCTCGCTCTGGCAGCAGGTCGGCCGGGCGGGCCGGGCCGGCCAGGACGCCGTGGGCGTCCTGGTCGCACGCGACGACCCGCTCGACACCTACCTGGTCACGCATCCCGCCAGCCTGGTCGGGGCGCCGGTGGAGGCGCAGGTGTTCGACCCCGACAACCCGCACGTGGTGGGCCCGCACCTGTGCGCGGCCGCCGAGGAGGTCCCGCTGACGGCGGCCGACCTGCCGCTGTTCGGCCCGTCGGCCGGCCCGGGCGTCACGGCGCTGACCGGTGCCGGGCTGCTGCGCCGCCGCGGGGACCGGTGGTACTGGGCCGGCCGCGGCAGGGCCTCCGACCTGGCCGACATCCGCTCCACCGGCGGTCCCCCGGTCAGCCTGGTCGAGGCCGGCTCCGGACGGCTGGTCGGCACCGTCGACGCATCGTCGTGTCACGCGACCGTCCACCCCGGGGCCGTCTACCTCCACCAGGGGGAGACCTACCTGGTGCGCGAGCTCGACCTCGACGACTCGGTCGCCGTCGTGGAGCCGGCCGACCCGCCGTACTCGACCTCTGCCCGGGAGCTCACGGACATCACCGTGGTGGCCGAGGAGCAGCACCGCAGGCTCGGCCTCGGCCGGCTCAGCCTCGGCCAGGTGCAGGTCACCCACCAGGTCGTCGGCTACCTGCGCCGGGCGGTTCCCGGCGGCGAGGTGCTCGGCGAGGAGCCCCTCGACCTGCCGCCCCGCTCCCTGGACACCCGCGCGGTCTGGTGGACGCTGCCACCCGCGGTGCCCGTGCGTCAGGGGGTAGGGCCCGCGGAACAGCCCGGCGCCGCCCACGCCGCCGAGCATGCGGCGATCGGCCTGCTCCCGCTGTTCGCGACGTGCGACCGGTGGGACATCGGCGGCGTGTCCACCGCACTGCA
>JBIOYO010000126.1:0-3822 GCA_044870175.1 Nocardioidaceae bacterium
ACCCGGCGGCCGGTCAGGCTGCGCACCCACGGACGGAACCGGCGCCCGTCCTTGAGGAAGAAGAAGGTCAGGATCATCGCGATGACGACCGTGACCACACCGGAGGTCACCGCGCCGACCGTGGTCAGCACTCCGGAGGCGATCACGGTCGCGCTGGCGGTCAGCCGCTCCTGCAGCGACTCCAGCGCGGCGTCCACCTGGTCGGCGTTGAACAGCCCGCGCTCCTGCACCCAGTCCTGGATCTGCTGGATCCCCTTCGCCGCGTCCGACGCGATGTCGCCGGCCTGGCCGGCGACGGAAGGGGCGATCAGGAAGCCGAGCGCGACCACGACGCCGATGGCGCCGACGAGGGCCCCCGCCGCGGCGACGGCGGCGGGGAGCCGCAGGTGCCGCTCCAGCAGCAGCGCCAGTGGCTGCAGCACCGTCGTGAGCACCAGGGCGATCGCGATGGGCAGCAGCACCACCCACAGCTCGCGGATGACGTAGCCGACCAGGACGGCGCCGAGCGCGATGAGCACCCACCGGCCGCTCCACCTGGACAGCCAGGCGATGCCGTCGCCGATCACCTGTTCCCGGCTCGGCCTCGGCGCGTCCACCCGCTGCGTCGACGGGGTCAGCCTCGCGTGCGCGTCGTCGTCCACCCGCTCATCCTCACCGATCACCGCAAGAGTGGCTCATTCGGGCCATTGCCCCGGGTCCCTCCACGCGGTCCCCTGGACCGGTCTGCGGGGGAGGCCTGAGATGAGAATCGCGTCGTACAACCTGGAGAACCTGTTCGCCCGGCCGAAGGCGATGGACACCCGCGAGGGCGACGCCGAGACCCGCCGCGCGGTGCTCAGCGCCCATGCGCGGCTGTCCGCGCTGTTCGAGCTGGCCGACTACTCCGGGTCCGAGGCGGAGATCCTCCAGCTGCTCGACACCCTGGGCCTGCTGCGCTCCGACGATGCGAGGTACGTCCGCCTGCGCAGGCTGCGCGGCCAGCTGCTGCGCCGGCCCCGGTCCGGTGACGTGGTGCTCGTGGCCGACGGGCGCGCGGAATGGGTCGGCTGGGTGGAGCTGAAGACCGTCGCCGTCAGCGCCCGTGCGACCGAGAACACCGCGCGGGTCGTCCACGAGGTGGGGGCCGACGTCCTGGGGGTGGTGGAGGCCGACGACCGCCCGGGGTTGCAGATGTTCAACGAGTCGGTGCTTCCGTCGGTCGCGGGGACGCCGTACGAGCAGGTCATGGTCGTGGAGGGCAACGACCTGCGCGGCATCGACGTCGGCGTGATGGCGCGGGCCAGCTACCGGCTGGTGCAGATCCGTACCCACGTCTTCGACACCGACGGGCAGGGGACGGTGTTCTCCCGCGACTGCTGTGAGTACCACTTCGACACCCCGCTCGGGAACCGGCTCGCCGTGCTGGTCAACCACTTCAAGTCCAAGGGCTACTCCTCACCGGGCGACCCCATCGGCGCGAAGCGGCGCCGGCGCCAGGCGGAGCGGGTGGCGCAGATCGTCGCCTCGCTACGGCGGGAGGGCATCGTGTACGTCGCAGTGGTCGGTGACCTCAACGACGACCCGGCCAGCGAGCCCCTGCAGCCGCTGATCGCGCATGCGGGGCTGACCGACGTCAGCGAGCACGACGACTTCGACTGGAACCACCGTCGCGGCACCTACGGCTCGGGCAACGAGCAGGACAAGATCGACTACGTGCTGCTGTCCGACCCGCTGTACGACCGGGTCGTGGGCGGCGGCGTCTTCCGCAAGGGGGTCTGGCGCGGTCCGCGGACCAAGGACCCCTGGGACATCTTCCCGACCATGGACAGCCGGAACGACGAGGCGTCGGACCACGCCGCCATCTACGCCGACCTGCTCGACATCTAGGTGGCTGCCACCTCACCGGTCCGGCTGGTCACCGAGCAGCTCCTCCAAGCGCGCCCTGGCGTCGTCGTCCACCCACCCGACGATCAGGGTGACGTCGCGGTCGCGGGCGAGCATCTCGCGCACCTGGGCCAGGTCCGCGTCGCTGCTCAGCACGACCAGGGCCGACGTGCCGGGCGCGAGCGACTCGCGGACCGACGCGACGAAGTCGTCGTCGACGCCGGCCTCGCGGAGCCGTGCCGCGGCGGCTCCCGCCGCCGCCCCGAGCGCCAGCCCGGCCACCGGCACGGCGAGCAGGCCGCCGACCGCCACCCCGAGGAAGGCGCCGACACCGGTGGCTCGTCCCCTGCCGCGGGGGTGCCGGACGCTCGGTGCGTCGGCTCCGGCCGGCCAGCGCACGCAGACGTAGTCGTGCACCCGGATGGCGCCGCGCTCCCGCAGCATCTTCAGGCGAAGCTCGGCCGCGTCCACTCCAAGCGGCGTGTCGTAGCGCCAGACGGTCAGCGCGCCCATCGGCGCCGCCGTCCTGCTCCTGGCCCCGCCGGAGCCGGGGGCGGCCGGTCCTCCTGGTTCGACAACAGCGGCAGGAGCCATCGGCTGTCCGGGTCGGAGTCGACGAGCACCGCCTTGACCAGCAGGCTCAGCGGGATCGCCAGGAGCGCGCCGAGCGGTCCGAGGACCCAGGCCCAGAACACCAGCGACAGGAAGGTCAGCGTGGTCGACAGGCCGACGGCGTCGCCGACGAACTTGGGCTGGATGATCGACTGGATGACCAGGTTGATGACGCTGTAGACGGCGATCACGGACAGCATCAGCCCGGGGCCTCCCTCCAGCAGCCCCAGGACGGCCGGCGGGATCACGCCGATCACGAAGCCGATGTTCGGGATGTAGTTGGTGATGAACGCCAGCAGACCCCACAGCAGTGGCACCGGAACGCCCAGCAGGGCGAGAGCCGCCGTGTCGAGCACGGCGACGATGAAGCCGAAGACGGTGGAGACCAGGAGGTACGTGCGCGTGCCCTGTGCGAACGACGCCAGGGCGGCCACGGCGGCGGGCTTCCGTTCCGCCGTGATCGCCAGGTAGCGGGGGAAGGCCGCCCCGTCGACGGTCATGAACAGCACCAGGGTCAGGATGAAGAACAGGTTCGAGACCAGACCCAGGGCGCCCTCGAGCAGGTCGGTGAGCAGGCCGCCGAGCTGGGACAGGTCGAACGCGCCGGCGACCTGGTCGACCTGCTTCTGGTCGACACCGAGGTCGTGGAGGGCGCTGGTGGCCTGGTCCACCAGGTCGGCGAACTTGGCCCGGTACGTCGGGAGCAGCTGGGCGAAGCGCGCGGTCGCCACGAGCAGGGAGAGGCTCAGCCCGAGCAGCAGCAGGTACACCGCCAGGATGCACAGCAGCGACGCGAGCCAGGACGGCACCCGGGCACGGGCGAGCCATCGGCGTACCGGGTGCACGAGGATCGTGAGGGTCAGCGCGAGGAACGCCGGACCCACGATCGACGAGGTCGCCTTGAGCCCGGCGAGGACGACCACACCGGCCGCGAGGCCGAGCAGCACCAGCAACGCCCGCGGCAGCGGGCCACCCGTCGCAGGAGGGGTCGTCACGGGCGGCACCCTACGTTTGTCGGCCACGGCGCTCCCCTTCTCGGCGTAGCCCAGCCTAGGGGGTCAACAGCGGTGTAAACCGGAGGCGCTCCCGAGGGCAACGGTGGCTGAGCCTGGCCGTAGGCCGTAGGCCGTAGGCCAGGCCGGTGAGGTCAGGACGAGGCCAGGGCCTTCGCCTTGAGCGCGTCGAACTCCGCAGGGGTGATGGCGCCCTGGTCGAGCAGCGCCTTGGCCGCCGCGATCTGGTCCGCAGGTGAGGAGGTGGTCGCGACCTCGCGGATGTAGGCGTCGGTGGCCGCCCTGGCGTCCGACGCCGCAGAACGGGACCGCGAGGCCATGCCGCCGCCCCGCA
>JBIOYO010000127.1:0-3436 GCA_044870175.1 Nocardioidaceae bacterium
GGTCCCACGGATCACACGGTTCACACGGTGCCGTCGGCCAGCAGCGCGTCGAGCTTGGCGTAGCCCTCGGCCATCCCGTCGGTCATGCCGCTGGCCAGCATCCCGTCGCGGGCCTCGAAGCTGTCCACCAGGGTCTCTGCGTGCATGCGGGTGCGGCCCTCGCCGAGGTCGGTGAACCACATGGTCTCCAGGGCCACCGCGTCGGGCATCTCCTCGAACGTGAAGGTCTGCACGAGCCGGTCCGGCCGCACGGTGTGGAAGCAGCCGCGGAACGCGTAGTCGGTGCCCCCGGAGACCGACCGGTAGCGGTAGCTGCCGCCCGTGCGGGCGTCCCAGTGGTCGACGGCGATCTGCGTCCCCTCCGGCCCGGCCCACCGCGCGAACAGGTCGGGGTCGGTGTGCGCCCGGACCAGCTGCTCGGGGGTCGCCGCGAAGTCGCGCGCCATCCGGATGACCGGCAGGTCGGGGACCCGCTCCACGGTCAGCTCTGTGCTGGGCTGGGCGGGCGTGCTGGGGGTCATGACGCTGGTCCCTCCTCGGGCTCGGTGTGGTTCTCGGTGTCGTTGTGGGGGTCGTTCATCGCAGCCAGGACGGCGTCGAGGCGGCGGTAGCGCTCCTCGGCCTGCCGCCGGTAGCGCTCGATCCACGCGGTCATCAGGTCGAGCACCTGCGCCTCCAGGTGCACCGGGCGGCGCTGGGCGTCGCGGCTGCGGCTGACCAGGCCGGCCTCCTCGAGCACCTTGAGGTGCTTCGACACGGCCTGCAGGCTCACGTCGTACGGCGCCGCGAGCTCCCCGACCGTCGCATCCCTCTCGGTCAGCCGGGCCACCATGTCGCGACGGGTGGGGTCGGCCAGTGCCGCGAAGACCCGGTCCAGGCGGTCGGCCACCGCTCTCCTCCCTTCTCAACCGTTCGGTTGAACAACAGCAGTCAAGCAGGTTCGGGCCCGCTATTCAACCCTTTAGTTGAGAAATCTGATGCCGGACTTGCCGGGGGCAGGGGTTGACATCGAAATAGTAAGCGCGCATACTTTTTGCATGGCCACCATCGCAGCCGCCACAGCCACGTCCTCCGCGCCCGCCAGCGCCTTCTTCGGCCGCTGGGCGGACATGGCGACCTGGCCGGAGTGGAACGCCGACACCGCCTGGGTCCGCCTCGACGGGCCGTTCACTCAGGGCGCCACGGGCACCTTGAAGCCACGAGGCGGGCCGAAGGTCCGCTTCGAGGTGACCCGCCTCGACGACGAGCACTTCGTCGACGTCAGCCGGATGCCCGGCGGCCGGGTCACCTTCGCCCACCAGGTCCGCGCCGTCGAGGCCGGCACGCGCATCGACGTTGCCGTGTCGATCGACGGCCCGCTCGGGCGCGTGTGGCGACGCGTGCTCGCTGAGGGTTTCCGGTCCTCCCTCCAGCCGGATCTCGACGCATTGGTCGCCACGGCCGAGCGCGACGTCGCCGCGGCGTGAGCACTCGCCGGCTCCGCACGTCGTACGGCACCGCGGAGCGCAGCCCGGGCCTGCTCCTGTGGCAGGTGACCAACCGCTGGCAGGCGGCGGTCCGGGGGGCACTGCACCCGCACGGCCTCACCCACGTGCAGTTCGTGCTGCTGGCCTCGCTCACCTGGCTGGAGACCGGGCAACCGGTCACCCAGAGGCGGCTGGCGGACCACGCGGCGACCGACCCGATGATGACCTCGCAGGTCCTGCGCACTCTGGAGCGGCGTGGACTGGTCGAGCGGCGGGCCCACCCCGGCGACGGTCGAGCCAAGGCGCTCGCGGTCACCGAGGAGGGAGCCGCGCTGGCCCAGCGCACCGTCGGCGTCGTCGAGGCGGTGGACCGGGAGTTCTTCGGCCGCCTGGGCGACGACGAGCCCGGGCTCGTCGCCGCCCTGGCCCGGCTGACCACCGCCCCCTGAGGCGGGAGCGTCGCGCTACACCAGGTCGGCGAGCAGGGCCGCGGCGCGGGCGGCCCCGTCGGTCCGCACCGGCCGCCAGTCCGGGGTGCGGTCGAGCTCCTCGATCATGGCATCGGCCAGCAGGGCCGGGTCGCAGGCCTCCTCGTACGGCAGGTGGCGCCCCGCGCCGTACCGGTCTAGCCGGTGCCGGACGTGCAGGTTCTGCTCGAAATGGTGCCGCAGCGGGACGTACACGAACGGCACCCGCTGCGCGGTGAGCTCCATGCAAGTGGTGAGGCCGCCCTGCACCAGCGCGACGTCGGCGGCGCCGAGCACGCGGTGCAGCCCGGGGACGTAGCCGCGCACGTGCGCACCGCGCCGGCGGGGCAGGGTGCGGGGGTCGATCCGGGGGCCGCAGACGACCAGGAACCGCAGGCCCGGGTGCTCCCGGCGGACGGCGGGGACGGCGTCGAGCGCCCGGCGCAGCAGCGCCTCGCCGACCCCGGACCCGCCGACGGCGACGACGCAGAGCAGCTCGTCGTCGTGGACGCCGAGGCGGGTGCGCAGCGACGCCCGCTCGCGTGCGCCGGGCGGCTCGAAGCCGGTGACGTACCCGGCGAAGTCGAAGTTGTCCTCCGTCCACTCCCGGATGCCGGGAAGCCCGGGGCCGAACCGGTCCGGCACGACGTCCTCGGGGTCGCCGACGAAGACCGACCGGTCGCGCAGCCGGCGGTACCTCGCCCGCTGCTGGAGCATCTCGGCGTTGTAGTCCGCGGTCAGCGCCGCCTCCGCGTCGCCGCCGTCGGGCATGGGCAGCCAGCCGACGAAGTCGGTGAGCCAGGCGTAGGCGAACCGCTTGCACTCGGGGTTCTCGTGCAGGAAGTGGTCGACGTCCCACGCCTCGTCACCGACGACCAGGTCGTAGTGCTCGTCGCGGACGACGTCGTCGAAGACCATGAAGTTGTTCACGAGGATCTCGTCCATGCGCCGGATCGAGCGGAACGCGTGCAGGTCGTGGTCGGCGGTCTCGTCCTCCAGGTGCGCGGACTCGCTCGCCAGCCAGGCCGACGCGGGGTGCACCCGCTCGCCGGCGTCGGCGAGGACGGCGGTCACCGGGGGCTGGGTGAGCCAGTCCACCTGGAGGTCGGGGTGGTGCTTGCGCAGCTCGTCGGCGATGGCGAGGTCGCGGCGGGCGTGGCCCAGCCCGATCGGCGAGCTCAGGTACAGCGCGCGCTTGGGCCGGCGCGCCGCCCGGACCCAGGTGCGGGTACGCCGCCGGGGTACCACGGTGTCGACGAACTCCTCCAGCAGGCGGTTGACGGCGACCGGGTCGCGTGCGTGCGGCCCGTGCCCGCCGCCGGCCACCGTGACCAGGGAGCCGCCGGTGACCTCGGCCAGCGCCACCCCCTCCGCGTGCGGGCGGATCCGGTCGTCGTCGCCGTGGATGACCAGGCTCGGCACCTGCACGCGGGCCAGCTCGCGTGCGAAGCCGGGGGTCCGGCACAGCTGCCGGGCCTCCTCGGTGTCCACCAGCCGCTCCGG
>JBIOYO010000128.1:0-4170 GCA_044870175.1 Nocardioidaceae bacterium
GCTCCAGGCTCTGCCGGTCTCGCACGGCGTTCCCCAGCATGGGCAGGACCCCGAGTGCATCCGCGACCATGTCGAAGCGCTCCGCGGTGAAGGTCTCGGCGCCGTACAGGGTGAGTGCCCCCGGTGAGCCGTCCAGGTAGGAGACCGCGAGCGCCGCCATCACCGACCTCGCGGTGCCTACCGGGTCGCCGTCAGGGAGGGCGACCGTCTGGTCGGTGAGTGCCATGACCGTGAGCGGGTCCGCTGCGTATTCGTGACGGCCGGTGTCTCCCACGTCGGCGGACCAGGCGGCCAGGACGGATGGGCGGTCACGGTCGTCGTCCCCGACGGCTTCCCACAACACGGCCGACGTCGCGCCGACGGCAACGGCGATCGCCTCGACCAGGCCCTGCATGCCGTGAGCGGGGTCGTCGGACAGTGCTCGACGGACGAGCTCGTGCACCAGCGGGGTCGCCAGGGCGGCCTGCGTGGCGCCGCTCACGGTCATCCCCCCGTCCGCATGGCGGAGGGGCACCCGCACTGCGAGCGGACGGCCACGTCGGCCAGCGACAGCAGCTCCCTGCGCTTCGTGACGGAGCGAGGCAGGACCCCGTCGTCCAGGGCCGCGCCCCTGGCGGCCAGGTCGTCGAAGCTGGCCGCGACGACGCCGATGAGGGCGGAGTCGCTCCGGAACGGCAGCCGCTCGAGGTGGGCCTCGAGCTCACCGGCGACCCTCTCCAGGTGGCGTGCAGCGGACCCGTCGGCCACCACCTCGACGAGGGCACCGGGCACGATGTCCGCCGCAGGCCGAAGCGTGTACTGCTCCGGCAGGATCGGAAGGAAGTCCGCGTACACCGAGAGCCGGTTCAGCGCGTCGGGCAGATGCTCCAGGAACCGGTAGAGGCCGAAGTGCTTCTCCGGCCCGCAGTCGACCCACCGCAGCAGGGCGACGGCCTGGCTCGCGGCCTGTTGGAGGTCGGGTCGGGCCCGCGCCCTCACCCTTCTCCAGCCGAGCGCCGAGATGAGGTGGTCGGGCGCCTCCTCGTCACAGCGTTGAAGCACCGTCCTGGTCATCGTCGTGGCCAGCTCGAAGAACCACTCGACCAGAGCCTGGACGTCTGCGACCCGAAGTGACGAGACGAGCTCGGACACCTCTGTGGCCGTCCGAACCAGCGACGCGGTCGACACCTCGCGACCCTGCGCCTCGTGCCGCGTCATCGAGGCCATCGCCACGTTGACGCGAAGTCGCCGGCCATGGTCGTCGCCGTCGTCGGGACACTCGCCCGGCTGCGAGGGTGGCAGAACGACCTGCCACCAGTCGCGTGTGCCGTTGCGCGCGGCGACGTACTGGCGCAGGTACGTCTCCGCAGTGGTGGCCATCACCTCACGTGCTCCGGCGGAGGGCTCGCGGGCGCAGTGCACCAGGGTCTCCTCGGCGCGGACGAGGCGCAGCTCGGAGAGATCGTGCTGCTCGGGGCGCGGCATCACCGGCCCGCGTCGTGGCCCGCTCTGCAGCCGGACATGCTCGCGCAGGCGCTCAGGTGCCACGACCCGCCAGAGCCGGTCACCCTCCACCGTGACCGGTCCTGCGTCCACAGATGTTGTCTCCTGGACCGGAACGACCCACTCGGACAGCTCCTCGAGCGAGCGCACGACCTCCTGCCGGTCCTTCCCGGTGAAGGCGGCGAGCTGGGCGACGGAGAAGGTGCGGAGGGCGACTGCCGCACCCGCGACGTCGGGGTCGGTCATGCCGGCACCACCTCGATGTCGAGCAGGTCTGCGGCGTCGAGCTGCCCCGCGAGCCAGTCGTCGAGCCCGGCCTCCACCTGTGGCGGAACCGTCGCGGACAGGTAGGAGACGAACCGGTCCTTGACGTCGAGCGGGCGGTCCACGACGTTGAGGTCGATCGCCAGCTTGGCGACCATGACCTCGCTCTCGTGCAGCTCCATGTCGTGACGCTGCTCGAACCACACGACGAGCTGCGCCGCGGCCGCGTGCCCCAGCTCGCGCGCCGTCACTTCGGGAGCCCGCGGCCGACGCGCGAGCACGCCCCTGAGCCGGGAGGCGTGGTCCCTGGTGGCAGCGGCCATGTCGCTGTCGATGCGCACGGCCCACTTCACGCAGAAGTAGTACGCCGCCCAGTCCAGGAAGCCCTCAGCGAAGTCGCTGTCGGGCTTGGCCTTGTCCTGGACGGCGGGCACATGACAGATGAACTCGTGCGCCAGCAGCATCGGCACGGCCGCGAACGCGGCTGGGCCGAACTTGCTCAACCAGATCCTCAGCTCGACCTCGTTCTCGTCGTCGCTCGGGGGGAACTGCGTGAACGCCGTGAGCGCGTAGGGGTCCACGGTCGTGTCGGCCATCCGTGGATGCTGTGGCGCAGCGGTCACCGAGAGCCGCGCCGGACGCCACCGGTGGCCGTAGAGCGCCGACGCCTGGGCCTGCAGCGCGTCGAAGATCCGGCGGAGCGGGTCCTCGCCGCAGGCATCTGAGACCAGGGACTGCAGGCGGATGAGGAACGCTCGTTCGTCGTCGTTCAGGTCCGGATGGTCGACGTTGTGCCGGATGCACTCGGCCAGCGCGTCGATGACGAAGGCCACCGCGTCGGCGTCGTCGTCGTGCCTCGACGTCCTTCCAGCGGCGATCTCGAGGGTCGCCAGCAGCTGGCTCACGGTCGGCATGGTCCCGGGCTCGTCGACCAGCCTGGTCAGCTGCGCTCGGGTGGCGTGGTAGAAGGCGGCCCGGGCGAGAAGGCCTCGCCAGTCCCGGGGCGTCAGCAGCTCGTAGGGGGAAGCGGCCGTCATCGTCACTCCCGGCGTGCCGATGGCCGCTCTTCGTAGGTGGTGAGGTGCAGCCCGCGGCGCAGCCGCGGCCAGATCACTTCCTTCCAGAGCGTCTCCGCGACGCTGGACCCGGCGGCGACCACGATCCCGACCAGGATCGTGCTGGGGTCGAACCCGGAGCGGGTGGAGCGGACCGCGACCTCGGAGCCGGACAGGGCGTCCGGGTCGAGCCCAGCCTTGTGGGCTGCCGCGACGGCCTCGCTCGCCGGGTCGGCGAGCTCGGCCAGGATCGAGTCCACCTCCGACTGGATGTAGTCCGCGGACACGCCTTCGTACGTCAACACGAACTCGGTCGCCGAGCTGCTCACATGTCCCCCTGGGATTGCGACGAGTGCCGGCCACTGCATGGCATGACAGTCAAGAGCCGATCTCACGCGAACAAATACCCGGCGGCCCGCATCCGCGGAATAGCTCAACGGGGCTATCAGTCCCGTTCAACCTCGCCAGCGAGGTCAGGTGAGCTGACGGTCCCCCTGCCGCCTCTCCCTCCGCTGCCTCTCACCGAGACCCGGCCGGGTGCCACCACCCTCGAGCGCCGCGTCTCGTCGACGTTCCGCGCGACGAGCAAGGTCGGAGGCGATGTCCTCGCCTGCCCCGATCCACGCCCGGCGCCGCACCCACGCGAAGTAGTCGTCCGGCGTCGTCAGGATCGCAAGCACCCTGGGGTCGCGCGCGACCAGACCATCCATCGGCGTCCAACCTCCATCTGCACCTGAGGTGGTTCACCAGTCAACTCCCCATGGGCGGGCGGTTCAACCGCTCTGCGGCGGATCCAGCGGTCACATCTGCAGCGCGAGCGAGAGCAGGTGCGCGATCAGCCGGAGGAGCGGCAGGTCCACCCCCGTCAGCTCCCCCGGCGCCAGGGCGTCCACCGTGACCAGTCCGAGTGGCGCCTCCTCCGGCCCGGGCACGGGGCCGGCCGCGTAGGTCCGGTAGTCACGATCGTCGTCCCACCACGGCACGATCCCCTGGCCCTCGGTGTCGTCCACCAGCACCCAGCCGCCGTCGGCGATCCGAAGCGCGGCCTGCCCCGCCCTCGTCGACGCGTCGAAGGACACCGTCGGTGCCCCCGACCTGCCGGCGAACGACGAGGGGACGAGTCGCCGCGGTGGTCCCGGGTCCAGCAGGAAGAGGCATGCTCGCACTCGTCGTGAGCCGGTCCCCTCAGGGCCGGTGGCCGCGCTCAGGTGCGCGATGCTGGTGAGGGCCAGCTGGATCGCCTCACCGCGCAGTCGGGTTCGCTCGTCTCCCTTGGAGGTCGCCAGCTGCAGCAGCAGGGCGGTGAAGGGCTCGAGCGTGTCCTCCATGGCGATCCGCATCTCCGCACGGGCGGTCTGGGCGCTCGCCA
>JBIOYO010000129.1:0-4733 GCA_044870175.1 Nocardioidaceae bacterium
TCGATCGGCTTCGGAAACGTGGCGGCGGAGCTGCCGCTGCGCGACTTCCTGTGGTCGCTGGAGCGGGTGCGCACCCTGCCGGACCTCCGGCTGCTGCCAGCACACGGCCCCGTCACCGCCAGCTCGCACCGTCGCGTCGGGGAGCTGCTCGCCCACCACGACAACCGGCTGGACCTCTGCCGCCGCTCCCTGGCGGCGGGCGCGCGGACGGCGTACGAGGTCGCCCAGGACCTGCCCTGGACGCGCCGGGGCCGCGCGTTCGCCGAGCTGGACCTGTTCAACGCCGCGCTCGCGGTCCACGAGACCAAGCTCCACCTGGACCTCCTGGTGGCGCGGGGACAGGCGGACTGCGTGGACGTGGACGGCGTCGGGTCGTTCTCACCACGGGATATCGTGGAGACGCAACGACAGGGGAGCGCCACCGGGCGCTGAGAGTGCGGGAACGGCCGCAGACCCTCGAACCTGATCCGGCTAGCACCGGCGAAGGAAGTCGAGTCTCTTCCCGCTCAGGCGGGACCCTCCCAGCGGGAACGGGAGGCGCGCATGCGCAGGACAGCCATTCGAGCCGCGGGGACGGGGGTCGCGGCCGCCGCCGCGCTGGCCCTCGCCGGCTGCTCGCTGAGCACCGGCGACGGCGAGCGGTCCGCCACGAGCGGCGAGGACACCAAGGGCACCGTCGTCGTCGCGACCCACGACTCCTGGGCGGCGCCGAAGCGGCTTCTGCGCAGGTTCACCAAGCAGACCGGGTACGCCGTCAGGATCGTCCCCAACGGCGACGCCGGAGCGCTGACCAACAAGCTGGTGCTGACCAAGGACAGCCCGATCGCCGACGCGGTCTACGGCATCGACAACACCTTCGCCAGCCGCGCGGTCGACGAGGGCGTCCTCGCCGAGCACACGCCCGACGAGCCGGCCCCGGGATCGGACCGCTACGCGCTTCCGGGCGACGCGGCCGGCCGGCTCACCCCCGTGGACTGGTCGGACGTCTGCGTCAACGTCGACGACACCTGGTTCGCCGACCACGACCTCGCGCCGCCGGCGTCGCTGGACGACCTGGCCGCTCCTGAGTACCGCGACCTGTTCGTCACCCCGGGAGCCACGACCTCCTCGCCCGGCTTCGCGTTCCTGCTCGCCACGATCGGGAAGTACGGCGAGGACGGCTGGCAGGGCTACTGGACCGACCTGATGGCCAATGGGACGAAGGTGACCAGCGGCTGGTCCGACGCCTACGAGGTGGACTTCACCGGCGCCGGGCGCGGGGACCGGCCGCTCGTCGTGTCGTACTCCTCCTCACCCCCGTTCACCATTCCCGAGGGTGGCCGCCGGCCCACCACGAGCGCGCTGCTGAACACCTGCTTCCGGCAGGTCGAGTACGCCGGGGTGGTCGACGGAGCGGAGAACCCCGACGGCGCCGCCGCCTTCGTGGACTTCCTCACCGAGGTGCCGTTCCAGGAGTCGCTGCCCGAGAACATGTACGTCTATCCGGTCAACTCCGACGCCGCGCTGCCGCCGGCCTGGGCCCGGTGGGCGCCGGCCGCCGACGACCCGTGGCGGGTCGACCCCGACGACATCGCCGACCACCGCGACGAGTGGCTGCGCGCCTGGGGCGACCTGGTCACTCGATGAGGCCGGCATCGAGGCCGTGGCGGGACCGCGTCCTCCCGCGGGCCGGGGTGCTGCTCGCCGTCGCGGTGCCGCTGGCCGCGCTGGTGCTGTTCTTCGTGGTCCCGGTGGCGGGGATGCTGGCCCGCGGGTTCTTCCCCGAGGGGCAGCTCGACCTGGCCGGGGTGGTCGAGGTGCTGACCCGTCCGCGGGTGCACCGGGTGCTGTGGTTCACGGTGTGGACCGCCGGCCTCGCCACCGCGCTCACGCTGCTGCTCGGCGTCCCGGCGGCGTACGCCCTGCACCGGCTGTCCCTGCCCGGTCGCCGCCTGGTGCGGGCGGTCCTGACCGTCCCCTTCGTGCTCCCGACGGTCGTCGTCGGCGTGGCGTTCCGGACCCTTCTCGCCGAGTCCGGTCCGGCGGGGTTCCTCGGACTGGACGGCACGCCGGCCGCGATCGTCGCCGCGCTGGTGTTCTTCAACGTCTCCGTCGTGGTGCGCACCGTGGGGCCGGTCTGGGAGGGCATGGACCGCCGCCGCGAGGAGGCCGCGGCCGCGCTCGGCGCGTCGCCGGTGCAGGTGCTCCGCACGGTGACCCTGCCCGCGCTGGCGCCGTCAGTGCTGTCGGCGGCCAGCGTCGTGTTCTTGTTCTGCTCCACCGCGTTCGGTGTCGTGCTCACCCTCGGCGGCGTGCGCTACGCGACGGTGGAGACCGAGATCTACCTGCTCACCACGCAGTTCCTGGACCTCCAGGCCGCGGCGGCGCTCTCGGTGCTGCAGGTCGTGGTGGTCGTGCTGCTGCTCGTCCTCACCGGCCGGGCCCGCACCGGCGCCGGGGCGGCGGTCGACCGGGTCGCCGTCGGGCGCCCCCGCCGGCCCGGCACCGCCGACCTGCCCGCACTCGCGCTCACCGCAGCAGCCGTGGTTCTGGTCGTCGTCCCCGTCAGCACCCTCGTGGTCAGGTCGCTGCGGGTGGGCGAGAGCTGGGGACTGGACAGCTACCGCGCGCTGGACAGCACCGGGGACGGGACGGCACTGGTGGTCCCCGTGACCACGGCGCTGCAGACGTCGCTGCGCGTGGCCGTCGACGCGACGCTGCTGGCCGTCGCGCTCGGGATCCTGGTCTCGGTGCTGGTCACCCGGACGCCGCGGCGCCCGCTCGCCCGCCGGGCCCTCCGGGTCTTCGACGGGCTGTTCATGCTGCCGCTCGGCGTGTCCGCGGTGACGGTCGGGTTCGGCTTTCTGGTCACCCTCGACCGGCCGCCGCTCGACCTGCGCGACAGCCTCGTGCTGGTGCCGGTCGCGCAGGCCATGGTGGCGCTGCCCCTGGTCGTCCGCACCGTCACGCCGGCACTGCGCGGGGTGGACGACCGGCAGCGCCAGGCGGCCGCGTCGCTCGGCGCCGGACCGCTGCGGGTGCTGGCGACGGTGGACCTGCCGATGGCCTGGCGGCCGCTGCTCGCGGCGACCGGCTTCGCCTTCGCGGTCTCTCTGGGCGAGTTCGGCGCCACGAGCTTCCTGGCCCGCCCGGACAACCCCACCCTGCCCGTGCTCATCTACCACCTGCTCGGCAGCCCGGACCCGGACAGCTTCGGCATGGCCATGGCCGCCTCGGTGCTGCTCGGCGCGGTGACCGCGACCGTGATGGCCGTGGTCGAGCGGCTCCGGGTCGGCTCGCTGGGCACGTTCTAGCCCATGGTGCCACCGCGTGGTTTCGACACGCCTCGCAAGCTCGGCGGCTCAACCAGCGAGCGGGAGTCGCTGGTGCTCGCGCTGGTCGTCGAGCACCTGACCGTCACCTTCGGCGCCGTCACCGCCGTCGACGACGTGTCGCTCTCCCTGGGCCGCGGCAGCGTCCTGGCGGTGCTGGGGCCGTCCGGGTGCGGCAAGTCGACCCTGCTGCGCGCCGTCGCGGGACTCGAGCCGGTCCACTCCGGGACGGTCCGGTTCGACGGGGCGGACCTGGCCGGGGTGCCCACGCACCGCCGCGGGTTCGCGCTGATGTTCCAAGACGGCCAGCTGTTCCCGCACCGGTCCGTGGCCGGCAACGTCGGATACCCGCTGCGCCTGCGCCGCCGGCCCAAGGCCGAGGTGGCCGCACGCGTGGCCGAGCTGCTCGACCTGGTCGGGCTGCCGGCGTACGGCGACCGCAGCCCGGCCACCCTGTCCGGCGGCGAGCGACAGCGGGTCGCCCTGGCCCGGGCGCTGGCCGTGCGGCCGAGGCTGCTCCTGCTCGACGAGCCGCTGTCCGCCCTCGACCGCGGACTCCGCGAGCGGCTGGCCGCCGACCTGCGGGAGATCCTGCGCGCCGAGGGCACGACGGCCGTGCTGGTCACCCACGACCACGACGAGGCCTTCACCGTGGCCGACCGGATGGCCGTGATGCGCCGGGGCCGCGTGGTCCAGCAGGGCACGCTCGACGCCGTGTGGCGGTCACCGGCCGACGCCGAGACCGCCCGGTTCCTCGGCTACGCCCGGGTGCTCGACCCGGGTGCGGCCGAGCGGCTCGGTCTCGGCGCAGGCCGTCCGGTCGCGCTTCGCCGCTCCGCGCTGCGAGTCGACGCCGCCGGCCCGCTGCGCGGCAGGGTCGTGGAGGCCCGGGCGACCCCGGAGCGCACCCGGCTGGTCGTCGAGGTGGACGGCCTCGGCGCGCTGGACGCGGTCGCCGACACCGCCCATGCGGTGCGGGCCGGCGAGACGGTGCCGCTGCGCGTCGTCCCGCAGCGGACCGCGGCGCTGAGCCCGGACGCCCCCGGCATGAGGTCCTTCTAGAATCGGCGGGGTGAAGCGGCCGGCGTACGGGCTCCTCGTGGGAGTCGCGATCCTGATGGGGTCGGTCGCCCTGATCGTGAGCCGTTCGCTGGGCGAACCGATGCGCGACCCCGACGGCTTCCTGGGCCCGGCCTGGATCCGGCTCCCCGCGATGGTGCTCGGCGCGTTCGTCGTGGACATCGTGCCGCGCTCGCTGTGGCGGGCGCGGGGGCTGCGCGGGTTCCGCCGGGAGGCCCGCCGGCTGGTCAAGGAGCACTGGACGCGTGAGCGGGTCCAGCTCCTGGTCATCGGGCTGACCGCGTTCTACGTGACCTACGTCAGCTACCGGAACCTGAAGAACTACCTGCCGCGGATGTACTC
>JBIOYO010000130.1:0-3654 GCA_044870175.1 Nocardioidaceae bacterium
TGAGCAGCCTGCCACTGCTGCTGGCCGGCTGGGCGCTGGTGGGCTTCGGCGTGGGCTTGATCGCGCCGCAGGTCTACGCGGTGGCCGGGCACGCCGGCGGCGGGCGGGTGCTGGCGGTGGTGGTGACGTTCGGGTACGCCGCCTTCCTGGCCGGCCCGGCGGTGGTCGGCCTTCTGGTCAACCACCTCGGCCTGCACCACGCAATGGCGGCCCCCGCCTTGCTCTGCGCGGCGGTCGCCGGCCTCGCCGTACTCATGCCCAAGGCCGACGCCGACCTGTCCACTCCCCCCGGAGGTGGAGGATGACCGGCGTGGACGTGCCTCGCAAGGCGGTGTTCCTCGATGTCGACGGGACCTTCGTCAACGACCGCGGACTGGTGCCGCCGAGCGCGCAGGAGGCGGTGGTCGCCGCCCGGGCGAACGGACACAAGCTGTTCTTGTGCACGGGCCGGTCCACCCCCGAGCTGTGGGACGAGATCCTCGAGCCCGGCTTCGACGGCATCATCGCCGCGGCCGGCGGCTACGTCGAGTACGAGGGTGAGCTGCTGCTGCACCGCACCGTGCCCGTCGAGGACGTCCGGCACGCCGTGCAGTTCTTCGACAGCCACGGTGTGGAGTACTTCCTGGAGTCCAACAGCGGCCTGTTCGGCAGCCGCCACGCCGGGCGGCGGCTGCGCGAGCTGCTCTTCGGCGGGGTGACCGACGAGGACGTTCTCGCCGAGCTGGAGAAGGGCCTCGGCGGCTTCATCGACTCGCTCACCACCGACGCCGACCTGGTCCGCGACGACATCAACAAGATCTCCTTCCTGGACTCCGGCGTCACCTTCGAGCAGGTCCGCGCCGAGTTCGACGGCGTGTTCCACATCATCCACGCCACCGTGCCGATGTTCGGTGCCAACAGCGGCGAGATGTCCATCCCCGGCATCCACAAGGCCACGGGGATCGAGCTGCTCATCGAGCACGCCGGCATCCCTCGCGCCGACACCATCGCCTACGGCGACGGCCTCAACGACGTCGAGATGCTCCAGTACGTCGCCCTCGGCGTCGCCATGGACAACGCCCATCCCGCCGTCCGCGCCGTCGCCGACCGGGTCACGGCGAGCGTCGACGACGACGGCATCAAGCTGAGCTTCACCGAGCTCGGGCTGATCTGAGCCCGCGCGGTGAGGCTGGGGCGTCGGTGACGACCCACCCAACCCTGGCTCCGTCAGGGATTCGTAAGGCATCACGAGGACGCCTGGCGCCGGGGGGTCCTAGCGTGGACGGGTGGCGCGGATCCTCGTGGTCGACGACGACCACACCGTGCGCGAGGTGGTGGTCTCCTACCTGCGCGCCGGCGGCCACACGGTCCTCGACGTCGAGGACGGGGAGAGGGCGCTGAAGGTCATGCGCGAGGCGCCGGCCGACCTGGTGGTGCTGGACCTGATGCTGCCCGGGATCGACGGGCTGGAGGTGTGCAGGTCCCTGCGGGCGACCGGTGAGGTGCCGATCATCATGCTCACCGCGCTGGGCAGTGAGACGGACCGGGTCGTCGGCCTCGAGCGCGGCGCCGACGACTACGTGACCAAGCCGTTCAGCCCGCGTGAGCTGGTGCTGCGGGTCGACTCCGTGCTTCGCCGGGCCCGGGACCAGGACCGGGCCGCCGACGAACCGGTGACCGACGGTGACCTCACGGTCGACCCGGCCAGGCACGTCGCGACCCGCGGTGGGTCGCGGCTGTCGCTGACCGGCCGGGAGTTCGACCTGCTCCGCTTCCTTCTCGCCCATCCCGGCGTCGCCTACTCGCGCGACCAGCTGCTCCGCGAGGTGTGGGGCTGGTCGTTCGGCGACCAGTCGACCGTGACGGTGCACGTCCGGCGGCTCCGGGAGAAGGTGGAGCAGGACCCCACCCGGCCGGCCAGGCTGGTGACCGTCTGGGGCGTCGGCTACCGGTGGGAGCCATCCGATGACGCGTGACCAGGTCGACGTCGTACTCATCGCCACGGGCTGGTCTGCCGTCGCGGGCGGGGTGGGTCTGGCTGTGGGCTACCTCACCCGGCGCTGGTCGTTCCGGTGGGCCATCACCCTGGTCGCGCTCGTCGCCGTGGTCGCGGTCGTCGCAGGGGTCGTCGGCACGGCGAACGCGATGTTCCTGTCCGACCACGACTTCCGCGTCGTCCTTCTCGTCTGTGCGGCCGCCGGGACCGTCGCCGTCCTCTTCGCCCTGGGCGTGGGCGGCTCGGTCGTCCGATGGTCGCGTGCGGTGCAGGACAGCGCTCGCCGCCTCGGTGAGAGTGGCGAGTACGTCGACCCCCGGGGCGGTCCCGCGGAGCTGCACGACCTGTCCGCCGAGCTGGCCCGGACCAGCCAGCGGCTCCGCGAGTCCCGCGAGCGCGAGCAGCGGGTCGAGGAGTCCCGGCGGCAGCTGGTCGCCTGGGTCTCCCACGACCTGCGCAGCCCCCTGGCCGGACTGCGTGCGATGACCGAGTCCCTGGAGGACGGGCTTGCCGACGACCCGGCGCGGTACTACCGGCAGCTGCGGTCCGAGGTCGACCGGATGGTGCGCATGGTCGACGACCTCTTCGAGCTCTCGCGCATCCACGCCGGCGTTCTGCAGCTCTCCCTGCAACGGGTCGCGCTCGCAGACCTCGTCTCGGAGGCGATCGCCGGCGCCGACCCCGTCGCCCGCGCCGCCGGCGTGCGCCTCGGGGGCGCCGTGGACCAGGGGGTGCAGGTGCGGGCCGACCCGGCCGGCCTGTCCCGGGTGGTCGCGAACCTGGTCATGAACGCGATCCGGCACACGCCGGCCGACGGCGTCGTCTCCATCACCGGGCGGGTCGTCGACGACGGCGTGGAGCTGGCGGTGTCCGACAGCTGCGGGGGCATTCCAGAGGCCGACCTGTCGCGTGTCTTCGACGTGTCCTGGCGAGGTGACCCCGCTCGGACTCCGGAGGTGGCCCAGGCCCACGGCACCGGCGCCGGTCTCGGTCTGGCCATCGTCAAGGGAATCGTCGAGGCCCACGACGGGATGGTTCAGGTGGTCAACCAGGCCCCCGGCTGCCGCTTCCTCGTGCGGTTGCCCGCGTGACCGCGCCGCCACCGCGAGCGCCGGCGTGAGGGTCCTGGTCACCGGGTCCGCCGGCTTCATCGGCAGCGCGGTCTCCTCCGCCCTCGAGGCGGCCGGGCACGACGTGGTGCGGGTCGACGTCATGCTGCCGATCGCGCACGGTGGCACCGGCCCTCCGGCGGGCACCCACCGGCTCGACCTGCGCGACGCGTCCGCGTGGCCGGACCTGTTCCGCGGGGTCGAGGTCGTCAGCCACCAGGCGGCCGTCGTCGGCTCGGGTGTCGGCGTGCACGACCTGCCGACGTACGCCACTCACAACGACCTCGGCACAGCGGCGCTCCTCACCGCGATGCACGACGCCGGCGTACGCCGGCTGGTCCTCGCCTCGTCGATGGTGGTGTACGGCGAGGGCAGGTACACCTGCGTCGACCACGGTGACCAGGCCGCACCCGCGCGCACGATGGCCGCTCTCGAGGCCGGCGACTTCGACAGCCACTGCGTGGCCTGCGCTGCGCCCCTGGCCTGGGCGCTCGTCGACGAGGAGGCCAGGCTGGACCCGCGCAGCGGGTACGCCGCGAGCAAGGTCGCCCAGGAGCACTACACGGCGGC
>JBIOYO010000131.1:0-3125 GCA_044870175.1 Nocardioidaceae bacterium
CCCCGCCGGCGAGCCGGTCGTTGCCGGAGTTCCCGTTCAGCCGGTCGTCTCCGTCGGCTCCGGCGACCCGGTCGTTGCCGGCGTTGCCGTTGACGGTGTCGTCGCCGCCCTGGCCGTTGAGCACGTCGTCACACGGGCCACCGTTGATCGTGTCGTCGCCGTTGGCGCCGTCGATCACGTCGGCGCCGCCGAGTCCGTTGATCACCTGGTTGGCGCCGCCGCCGGTGATCCGGTCCGCGCCAGGGGTCCCGTTGACGACCGGCTGGTTGGAGTTGATGATCTGGCCCGGCTGGTCGCAGTCGGTGCTCGGGCCCTGCGCGGCCGCCCCGGTCCAGGTGCCGAGGGTCAGGCCTGCCGCTGCCAGGATGCCGGCGGCGGACAGCGGCTTGATGAAGCTGGTCCTCATGAGGAGTCCTCCAAGGTCTGCGAGCCCCTGGTGGGGCCCTCGCCGTCCCGTGGTGGGGCGACTCGAAGGACACCGTGCGCTGGCCACGTCATCGTGGCGTCAGCACGCGCTCCGCGACGGCGTACGGCGGCCTACCGGCGCTCCCGCTTGCGGGGCCGGACCTGCAGGTGCACCGGGGAGCCGGCGAAGCCGAACTCCTCCCGGAGCCGGCGCTCGACGAACCGGGTGTAGGACGCCTCGACCTGTCCCGACGTGAACAGCACGAACGTCGGCGGCGCCGCGGACGCCTGCGTGCCGAACAAGATCCTTGGCTGCTTCCCGCCCCGCACCGGGTGGGGGTGCTCGGCGACCAGCCGGCCGAGGAACGAGTTCAGCTGTCCGGTCGGGACCCGGGTCTCCCAGCCCGCCAGGGCGATGTCCAGGGCGGGCACCAGGCGGTCGACGTGCCAGCCGGTGCGGGCGGTGAGGTTGACCCTGGGCGCCCACTGGACGCGCACCAGGTCGCGCTCGGTCTCCCGGTCCAGGTAGTGCCGGCGCTCGGCGCCCACCAGGTCCCACTTGTTGAACGCGATCACCAGGGCCCGCCCGGCCTCGGCGACCGAGGTGACGATGCGGGTGTCCTGCTCCGACAGCGGCTGGGAGGCGTCGACCACCACGATGCACACCTCGGCACGCTCGACCGCGGTGTGGGTGCGCAGGGAGGCGTAGTACTCGTGCCCGGAGGCCTCCTTGACCCTCCTGCGGATGCCTGCGGTGTCGACGAACCGCCAGGTGCGGCCGCCCAGCTCCACGAGCTCGTCGACCGGGTCGACGGTGGTGCCGGCCACGTCGTCGACGACAACGCGCTCCTCCCCCGCGAGCTTGTTGAGCAGGGAGGACTTGCCGACGTTCGGCCTGCCGACGATGGCGACGCGGCGCGGGCCGTGCTCGGCGGAGTCCTCCTCCTCCGGGGTGTCCGGGAGGGCAGCCAGGACGGCGTCGAGCAGGTCTCCGGAGCCGCGGCCGTGGACCGCGGAGACGGGGTAGGGCTCGCCCAGCCCGAGGTTCCACAGCGCCGCCGCCTCCGCCTCGCCGCGCAGGTCGTCGACCTTGTTGGCGGCGAGCACGACCGGCTTGCCGCTGCGCCGGAGCACTCTGACCACGGCCTCGTCGGCGTCGGTGATGCCGACGGTCGCGTCCACGACGAAGAGCACCGCGTCGGCGACGCTCACCGCGACCTCCGCCTGCGCGGTGATCCGCTCCGACATCCCCCGGGCGCCGGGGTCCCAGCCGCCGGTGTCGACGACGGTGAACGCGCGGCCGTTCCACACCGCGTCGTAGGACACCCGGTCCCGGGTCACGCCCGGGACGTCCTGCACCACCGCCTCGCGGCGTCCGATCATCCGGTTGACCAGCGTGGACTTGCCCACGTTGGGCCGCCCCACCACGGCCAGCACGGGCACGGGCCCGGCGGGCGCGGCGGTCACGAGGAGACCTGCGCGTCCTCGACCAGCGCGACCACCCGGTCCACGACCTCCTCGAGCGTCTGGTCGGTGGTGTCGATGTGCACGGCGCCGGGAGCCAGGATGAGCGGGGCGGTGGCCCGGCCGGAGTCGATCCGGTCGCGGCGCAGCAGGTCGTCGGTCGTCTTCTGGACGCTCGTCGGCTCGGCCATCTCCGCCGTACGCCGGTGGGCCCGGGCCTCGGCGTCGGCGGAGAGGAACACCTTGACCTCGGCCCGCGGCCACACCACCGAGCCGATGTCGCGCCCCTCGACCACGATGCCGCCGCCGTCGATGATGGCCCGCTGCAGGTCGAGCAGCCGGGCCCGGACGGCCGGGACGGCGCTGACCGGGCTGACCGCTCGGGTCACCTCGACGGAGCGGATCGGACCCGAAACGTCGTGACCGTCGACGGCGATGGTCGGCCCCACCGGGTCGGTGCCGGACTCGACCATCGGGTCCCCTGCGCGCGCGGCCACGGCGGCCGGGTCGTCGACGTCGACGCCGTGCCGGAGCATCCACCAGGTCATCGCGCGGAACTGCGCACCCGTGTCGAGGTAGCGCAGGCCCAGCCGGCGGGCCACCTCGCGCGAGGTGCTGGACTTGCCGGCGCCGGACGTGCCGTCGACGGCGACGACCAGGGTGCTGCCCAAGGTCACCTCACTCCGGCTCCGGCACAGACGTGGCGCCCCGACCGCCGGTGCGCCACGGCGCATCCTACCCGTGCGCGGTCCAGCCCTTGGCGGCCAGCGACGCCAGCAGGTGTGCTGCCTCGGCCTCCGTGACGGTGAGCTCGAGCAGGCCCACCGGGCGGGCGGGGTCGTGCTCGATGCGCAGGTCCTCGATGTTGACGCCGGTCTCCCCCACGTCGCCGAAGAGCCGGGCCAGCTCGCCGGGATGGTCCGGTACGGCGACGAACACGCCGGTCTCCACCACCGCCGGGCCGCCGTGCTTGCCGGGGATCGTCCGGGTGCCGGCGACGCCCCGGCGCAGCGTGTCCTCCACCGCGGCGTGGTCGTGGCCGGACAGCGCGTCGGCGAGCCGGTCCAGGTCGATGCGGACCTCCTCCAGCAGGGCCAGCACGGCGCCCGCGTTGCCGGCCAGGATCTGTCGCCACAGCCCCGGGTCGCCCGCCGCGATGCGGGTGACGTCGCGCACCCCCTGGCCGGAGAGCGCCAGGTGCTCGGCGGGGGCGTCGGTCAGCCGGCCGGCCATGAGCACCGCCAGCAGGTGCGGCA
>JBIOYO010000132.1:0-2706 GCA_044870175.1 Nocardioidaceae bacterium
GACCAGCGGACCGGTGGGCGGGGGACCTTGGCGGACCGGGCGGCGACCGCGCCGACGGGCGCGGCGAGCCCGTACGCCGCGAGCGCCGTGGCGTAGCGAAGCTTCACCGGAAGCGGGTTGCGGATCGGCGAGCAGACCACCTGCAGGATCCGGCTGCCGTGGTCGCGGTGCACCTCCGCGATGTAGGAGTGGTGGACGTCGCCGGAGAGGAAGGTCACGGTGCGGGGAGCGGGACCGCGGCGCCCGTCGGCCACCTCGGTCACCATGCGAAGCACCATGCCGAAGTCGCGCTGGAACGCCGCCCAGTGCTCCAGGTCGCCCGCGCGTCGCAGCCGTTCGCCGAGACGCCGGCCCAGGCCGCCCCACCCGCCGTCGGCGACCGCCTCGCTCCAGGCCTCGAAGTGGTGGATCCCCTCGGCGAGCAGGAACGGCAGCGAGGTGGCGACGAGGAGGTGCTCGCAGCCGCCGCGCAGCTGCTCGTCCAGCCAGGCCATCTCGGCGTCGTCGAGCATCTGTCGCCGGTCATCGTCGAGCACGCGCGCCGCCCGGGAGTCGACGACGACCAGCCGGCAGCCGCCCACCTCACGCGCGTAGCTCCACGAGTACGACGAGGGCTCCCGGTCGGCGCGCTCGGCCAGCGCGTCGAGGTCCTCGGTGAGGTCCACCTCCCCGCTGCCGGTGGCGGGCCCGGCGAGCAGGCGCCGCCACACCGGGTCCTCGGCGCGCTCAGCGGGGGAGAGGTTGCCCAGGTGTTGGTAGACCCAGTACGACGCCAGCCCGCCCACGATGCGGTCGTGCCACCACGACGTGGCCGCCATGTCGCGCCGCCACGCCGCCGAGGTGTTCCAGTCGTCACGGATGTCGTGGTCGTCGAAGATCATCATGCTCGGCAGGGTCGACAGCAGCCACCGGTTGGCCGGGTCGCTCCACGCCAGCCAGTACAGGTGGGCGTACTCCTCGTAGTCGCGCAGCTCGGTCCCCGGCGGCTCGTCGATGTCGCGCCGCGACTCGATGAACCTACGCATCTCCTCGGGCGTCTCGTCGGCGTAGACCTGGTCGCCGAGGAACGCGACCAGGTCGGGCCACTGCCGCTCGCCGCCCCCCTGATCCCCTTCGCGATCGTCGCCCCCCGCGTCCTGCATCATCCGCAGCGCGTAGGCGCGCAGCGCGTCCACGCCGTGTGCGGCGTTCCCGGCCGCGTCGTGGGTGACGCTGGTGCGGCACGACCCGAAGGCCAGCCGCAACGGCTTGCCGGGCTTCAGGGTGGTCAGCCGGCACGGAGGGTGGTCGTCGCCGGGCTCCGGCCACACGGTCCGGTCGCCGACCGCGACGGTGTAGTCGGCCACCGTGCCGGGCTCCAGGCCGTCGGCGTCCACCAGCGCGTAGTGCCGGCCGTGCACGCCGAAGGTCCGAGCCGACCATTCCCGGCCGGCCGCGCGCACGACCACCTCGCCGGCCGACGCCACCTCCACCCACACGGTGACCGTGTGCTCGTCGACGTACCTGACCACAGGCCCCAGCACCAGACCGCTCCCACCCATGCGGACCGTCGTATCCGACATGCGCAGGCAGGGTCAACCGAGCCGCCGTGCCGGCTGCCCGCCAGGGTGAGATACGTGGCTCGGCTGTCCACCAGCTCCTACGCCCAGTCCGCGGCCTCGAACGGGGTGCTGGCTCGGGTGAGGGGGTCAGCGAAGGGTGTGGCTGGAGGAGGGCTGCTCGAGGCGGAGCGCGAGGCGCGGGCAGAGGGTGACGGCCCTGCGGGCGTGCGGGAGCAGGTCCTCGTCTATTCGGCGCTCCGGGAGGACCGGGAACCCGTGCTCGTCGAGCGTGATGCGCTCGGGGAGCAGCTGCGCGCAGAGCCCGTGGCCGTCGCAGCGGGTCCAGTCGATCTCCAGCCTCATGCCGCAGCCCGGACCGTACCGGTGGGAAGGACACCGAGCAGTGGGCGCCGGCAGTGCCCGCAGGCCTGGTGCTGGGCGATCTCGGCTTCGAGGACCGACAGCGCGGACGCGACGAAGGTGGCCGCGCCGTCGGGGTGGGCGCAGGCGCCGCGGCCCGGGAGGAGCCCGACCCGCCGCCGGGCCTCGGGGAGGACGCGGCGGCCGTTGGCGAGCTGGTGCAGGGTGGTGGCGAGCGTCGGGAGCCCGAAGAAGCACGGGCCGCACTGGCCGGCTGACTGGGCGGCCAGCCACCGCGCCACCGTCGCCACTTCGCCGAGTGCACAGGTCTCGTGGGGCAGGCGGGCGAGCACGCCCGCGTTGAGGGGTGCACCGGCGGCCCTGAGCGCTGGCCTGCTGGCCAGGAGGTGGCCGGGGCCAGGAACCCAGGTGCCGTGGTAGCCGCCCACGAGGACGGGGCCTGGCTCTGCGCCGACCAGGGCGGACAGCGGCAGCCCGGTCGGCACCTCGACGACCCCGCGGTGCGGCACGTCGCCGAGGAGGGTGAGCAGGGTGGTGCCGGGCTCGTCGGCGGCGCCGACGCCGGCGTACTCGTCGACGCCCAGGCCGAGCAGCAGTGCGACGTGTGCGAAGGTCTCGACGTTGGAGGCGAACGTCGGGCGGCCGTTGACGCCGTGGACGGTGGGGAGCACGCGCCGCCCGGGTGGCACTGCGGGCCCGCCCGACAGTGACCGGGTGACGGCACGGACCTCGCCGCCGACGAAGCCGTGCTCGTGGCGCACCAGCCGGACGGCGGCGGTGTCGT
>JBIOYO010000133.1:0-2893 GCA_044870175.1 Nocardioidaceae bacterium
AGGGGCCTTCATCTCCATGGTGGTGCCACTGATCGTGTTCTTCGCGTTGCAGCGATACTTCGTCCGCGGTATGACCGCTGGCGCCGTGAAGGGGTGACACCCGACCCCCACCACCTCCGCGGCGGGGCCGTGAGCGTGCTGCTCACGCCCTCGCCGTCTGGTGTGCCGGTGCTGCGGCACTGGGGGCCGGACCTCGGCGACCTCACGGACGCCGACCTCGGAGCGCTCGCCGAGCTGCACCGGCCGGGCGTGCCGCACTCCGCACTCGACGACCCGCGCGAGCTCTCGGTCCTCCCCGACGCGGGCTCGGGGTTCACCGGCACGCCGGCCGTCGAGGGCTTCCGTCCCACGGCCGCGACGGCGTGGGCGCCACGGTTCCTCGACTGGTCGTGGACCGGGAACGGCGAACGGGTCCGGCTCAGCTCCCGCGACGACGAGGCCGGCCTCCGGGCCGACTGGGTCGCCGGGCTCACCGAGGAGGGCCTGCTGCGGGTCCGCGCCACGCTCACCAACACCGCCCCGGGGGACTACGTCGTGCACGCGGTCCGGCTGAGCCTGCCGGTCCCTGCGGAGGCCACCGAGCTGCTCGACCTCACCGGCCGCTGGTGCCGCGAGCGGGTCCCGCAGCGGCACCCCTGGCCACAGGGGGCCTGGGCGCGGTCGGGAAGGCACGGCCGCACCGGCCACGACGCGACGCTGGTTCTTGTCGCAGGGACACCAGGGTTCGGCTTCCGCACGGGACGGGTCTGGGGCGTGCACCTCGCGTGGAGCGGCGACCACGCGACGTACGCCGAGCGCACGGCGGAGGGGGAGTGCCTGCTCGGCGCCGGCGAGCTGCTCGGCCCGGGCGAGGTCGTGCTCGCCGAAGGCGCGTCGTACACCACACCCTGGTTGCTGGCGAGCACGTCGGAGCACGGGATGGACGGCCTCAGCGAGCGGCTGCACCGCTGGACCCGCCGGCACCAGCCGCGCACCCGGACCCCTCGCCCGGTCATGGTCAACACCTGGGAGGCGGCGTACTTCGACCACGACCTGGACCGGCTGCACGCCCTGGCCGATGCGGCCGCGGACATCGGCGCCGAGCGGTTCGTGCTCGACGACGGCTGGTTCCGCGGGCGTCGGAGCGACCGCGCCGGCCTCGGCGACTGGTACGTCGACGAGGTGGTCTGGCCGTCCGGGCTGCACCCCCTGGCCGACCACGTCCTCGAGCGCGGCATGCAGTTCGGCCTCTGGGTGGAGCCCGAGATGGTCAACGACGACTCCGACCTCGCCCGCGCCCACCCGGAGTGGGTCCTGCGCGGCCGCGCCGCCCTGCCGCCGAGCTGGCGGCACCAGCAGGTGCTCGACCTGCAGCACCCCGACGCCTACACCCACGTGCGCGACGCGCTGCACGCCCTGCTGGAGGAGTACCCGATCTCCTTCCTCAAGTGGGACCACAACCGCGACCTCGTCGACGTCGCACACGCGGGACGGCCGGCCGTGCACGGCCAGACGACCGCCGTCTACCGGCTGCTCGACGAGCTGCGGTCGGCGTACCCGGACCTGGAGATCGAGAGCTGCGCGTCCGGCGGCGCCCGGGTCGACCTGGGCATCCTGCGGCGCACCGACCGGGTCTGGCCCAGCGACACGCTCGACCCGGTCGAGCGAACCGCCATACAACGCTGGACCACGCTGCTGCTGCCCCCCGAGCTGCTGGGCACCCACGTGGGAGGCCCGGTGTCCCACACGACCGGCCGGGTCACACCGCTCGGCTTCCGCGCGGCCACCGCGCTGCTCGGTCACTTCGGCGTCGAGTGGGACGTGTCGGCCGCGACGGCGCAGGAGCGGGCCGCCCTGCGTGCCTGGGTGGACCTGCACAAGGCCGTGCGGCACCTCGTCGTGCACGGCACCTTGGTGCGCGGCGACCACCCCGACCCCGGTCTCGTCGTCACCGGGCTGGTCTCCCCGGACCGGGGTGAGGCGGTGTACGTCGTGGCCGCCGTCGGGGCACTGGCCACGCAGTCGCCGACACCCGTGCTGCTGGAGGGCCTCGACCCCGAGCGGGAGTACGTCGTCGCCTCCGTCGCACCGACGGACGAGGGTCCGTCCGTCGACCTGGGCACGTCGTGGACGACGGGGGAGGGCGTGGTCGCGAGAGGCCGGGTGCTCGGCACGGTCGGCGTCCGCCTGCCGGTGATGGCTCCCCAGTCGGCGTACGTGCTGCACCTGACCTCGGGAGCGCAGCCCTCCTGATCCGCGGGTCAGGTAGTGCCGCGTGGTCGACGCGTCACCGCGCGCCCGATAGTGTGAACCCCGTCACTTCACAACGGATCGTCCGGCACGTACCTGCCGGTGAAGGGAGTTCGCAGCATGGCCACCGTGACCTTTGAGAAGGCACAGCGCTGGTATCCCGGCGCAGACAAGCCGGCGGTTCCAGGCTTGGACCTGGAGATCGGCGACGGGGAGTTCATGGTCCTGGTCGGGCCGTCCGGGTGCGGAAAGTCCACGTCGTTGCGGATGTTGGCGGGGCTGGAGGAGGTCAACGCCGGGCACATCTTCATCGGCGAGCGTGACGTCACCAACGTGCCGCCGAAGGACCGTGACATCGCGATGGTGTTCCAGAACTACGCGTTGTACCCGCACATGACGGTGGCCGACAACATGGCCTTCGCGCTGAAGATGGCCAAGGTGCCGCAGGCGGAGCGGGACAAGAGGGTCAAGGAGGCCGCCCAGATCCTGGGGCTGATGGAGTACCTGGAGCGCAAGCCGAAGGCGCTGTCGGGTGGCCAGCGGCAGCGGGTGGCGATGGGCCGGGCGATCGTGCGGTCCCCGCAGGTGTTCTGCATGGACGAGCCGCTGTCGAACCTGGACGCGAAGATGCGGGTGCAGACCCGCACCGACATCGCCAAGCTGC
>JBIOYO010000134.1:0-3190 GCA_044870175.1 Nocardioidaceae bacterium
GTGCCGACCTCGTCCACGCCCTCGAGCGAGGTGATGGTGCGGGCGAGCAGCAGCACCGTGAGGTACGCCGGGTTGGCCCGCACGCGGGGGTCGGCCTGCGGAGCGATCTCGTCGCGGGCGGTGGCCAGCCGCATGGTGCCACGGCGGTGGACCCGGCCCCGCGCGTCGACGTACCCGCGGGGCAGCACGAAGTCGAACTCGGTCCGCAGGCCGTCCAACGGCCGGCCGGACCGGTCCAGGGGGGGCGACAGCAGCGTCATCGAGATCTCCTCACACGACGTTCGGGTCGATCAGGTCGTCGCACTGCAGGGTCACGGCCTGCACGATGACCTCGCTGGCCCCGGCCTTGATCCCGGCGATCTCGACCTTCGTGGGGAAGGCGTTCATCAGCAGGTACGTCATCCGGCCCGACCCCGAGGGGTCGTCCCCGGCCGCGAACAGCGTCAGCGAGCAGTCCCGGTACATCGTCGGCAGCGACTGCCGGGCCGACGCGTGCCACGACCACAGCCAGGTGCTGCTGAAGCCGGTCCGCATGGCCCGGCGCAGGGACACCGTCGGAGGCTTGGACCGGCCCGGGTGCCGGGAGAACATCGCCCCGACCGGCCCGGCCTCCATGTACTCGGTCTGCTCCACCTCGCTGGTGATGCCGCCCAGCTCGGCGAAGTCGGCTGACCCTTCCGGCGTCCAGATCCGGAACAGCGCCGCGGAGAGGATGCTCTCCTTGTCGCTGGGGTCGATCGGGAGCTGGCGCCCTGTGGTCAGGTCCACCGGCGGGTCACGGTCCCTCGATGATCTCGTCGCACTGCAGGGTCACCGTCTGGAGCACGACCTCGGTTCCGCCGGCCTTCATCCCTGCGATCTCCACCTTGGTCGGGAAGGCGTTGCTGAGCACGTACGTCTTCACCGCCGTGTCCTTGCCGGCCGGGATGAGCTCGAGGGTGGTCGCCTTGTAGGCGGCGGAGTCGCCCATGCGCGCCTGGGCGTGCCAGGTCCAGATCCAGGTCGTGTCCTTCCCGGTGCTCATCGCCCTCTTGAGCGTCACGGTCGGAGGCTTGGCCTTGCCCACGAACCGTCCGAACATCGGCCCCTTCGGTCCCGCCTCCATGTACTCCGCGGACTCGATCTCGCTGCTGATGCCGCCGAGCTCGGAGAACACCGCCTCCCCGCCTGGTGAGCAGGAGATCTTGAACGTCGCGGTCGAGAGGACGTCGTCGCGCGCCGAGGCTTCGAGAATGCCTTGACGGGCCGGGTTGAGGTCTACCATGCGCGGGCTCCTGTCTGGTGGGAAATTCTAGTCGGTGTGACGTGATCAGTGGCTCGACAAGTGGCGGGCACCGCTACTCCTCCAGGGCGGCGCCGTCGGCCAGCTGCGAAAGCCGGAAGACCACGAACTCCGCCGGCTTCACCGGCGCGATTCCGATCTCGACGGTCAGGATCCCGACGTCACGGTTCTCCGGCGGGTTGTTCTCCTCGTCGCACTTGACGAAGAACGCCTCTGCCGGTGTCCGTCCGAAGAGCGCCCCGGACTGCCAGACCCTGCGGAGGAACATCACGATGGTGCGGCGCACCCGGTCCCACAGGGCCTGGTCGTTGGGCTCGAACACGACCCAGTTCGTCCCGAGCAGGATGGACTTCTCGATGTAGTTGAACAACCTGCGCACGTTGAGGTAGCGCCATTCCGGGTCGCTGGACAGCGTCCTCGCGCCCCAGATCCGGATGCCCTGCCCGGGGAAGGACCGGATGCAGTTGACGCCGACCGGGTTGAGCGTGTCGTGCTCGCCCTTGGTGATGTTCAGCTCCAGGGCGATGGCGCCCCTGACGACCTCGTTGGCCGGCGCCTTGTGCACGCCGCGGGTGTCGTCGTTGCGCGCCCACACACCGGCGACCGCGCCCGAGGGCGGCATCATTGTCGGCGTACCTGTGGCCGGGTCCATCACGTTGATCCACGGCCAGTACAGGGTCGCGTACTTGGAGTCGTAGCCGGCGACATCCATCCGCCAGTCCTTGAGCTGCTGGGCATTGAGGCCCGGCGGCGCGTCGAGGATGGCGACCCGGTCGCTCATCAGCTCGCAGTGCGCGATCATCGCGAGCTGGATCGCCTTCAGGCCGTCGTCGTCGATCGCGCCGCGCTGGTAGGCCGACATCAGGTCGGGGACCACCAGCATCGTGACGTCCTCGAGCGCCTCCAGGCCCCCGAACCCGGTGCGGTCGCTGACGTCCCCGACGTACGTGTCGGCACTGACCTGCAGTTCGGGCAGCGGCGGCTCCGCGGCCGCGGTGAGCGCCACCTTGCCCTTCTCCGGCACGGCGAGGGTGCCGCCCTTCACCTCGTCGATCGCGATCAGCTTGGACTGCTGCTTCACCACGGTCGCGACGTTGTTGGCGCCCCGCTTGACCCCGACGTTGTCGTAGGTCTCCACGACCTTGTCGCCCTTGAGCACCTCCAGCTTGAAGGTGTCCTCGCCGCCCTCGGACGCATCTGAGACCTGGACCGTGATGTCCTTCGCCTCGTCGGCGGGCGCCACCGAGCGGACCGACAGGGCAGGCTTGCCGGCGCCGGCGGGGAGCTGCGCCTCCGCGTGCCGGGTGAGCTCCTTGACCCCGTTGCCAGAACCGTTGGTGTCTGCCTGGGCGCCGACCCGGACGACGTAGGCGTTGCCGCCGCCGTTCATGAAGTAGCTGAACATCGCCATGGGCAGGTAGGCGCCCTCGACGAAGCCGCCGAAGGTGCGGGTGTACTGCGGCCAGCTGGTGACCAGCGTGGGCGTGTCCACGGGCCCCTGCTCGGCGAAGCCGACGAAGGCGGCGGTCGCGGTGCCGACGGCCTCGATCGGCTTGGGCCCGGCCGACACCTCCTCCATGTAGACGCCGGGGGACAGGTAGGTCGGCATCGGGCCTCCTCGAGGGCTGGACGGTCGGCCGGACAGTGCAGTCGAGCCGTGTCCACCCTCGCCCCGCCGTGGCGGGCCGCCCACCGGCCGAAGTGCCGTCACGGGGGCAGCCCTCGCTGCCCGATGGGACCCGGCCGGGTCACCGAAGTCTGCCTCCGGACGCGCCCGCGTGCCCGGCGCGGGCGGTGACACTGGGCCCGTGCTGCGCGACGTGGACCTGAGCCTCACCGGCTGGCTGGTCGACCTGATGCCGGGTGTACGGGTCAGCTGCGATCCGCCGTCCCCGCGCCAGTCGCCGG
>JBIOYO010000135.1:0-7912 GCA_044870175.1 Nocardioidaceae bacterium
CCACGCTTGGCATCTCGTGGTGGACCAAGAGCTACCGGACGTCGCTGGAGGCCGACGACCCCGACGCGCTGGAGCGGACCTACCCGTACTTCGACCCGATCCACACCCTGCCCGACGAGGGCCAGGCGTGGTGGCGCGAGCACGCCGACACCGACCTCGCCGAGGCGGAGCGGCGGGCCCGGGCCAGCCGGCAGCTCAGTCTCGAGGAGGCTCGCTGCTGAGCAGCGTCACCGCGAGCGAAGCTCGCTGAGCGCGGTGACCAGCCGGGCCGCGGGCGAGTCCAACCCCCACCGGGTGGCGAGCTCGACCAGCCGGTCGGGGTCGGCCGGCGTGCGCGGCAGGGTCAGGTCGGGACTCCCCAGGTCGAGGTCGCGGGCGACCGCGACCACGGCCGGCGCCACCGCGAGGTAGCCCGCAGCGTCCCGGATCCGCCGCCGGGGCCCCGGTGCCAGGTCCGCGGCGGGGTCGTCGGCGGCGGCGACGATGCCTGCGAGGTCGCCGAACCGCTGCAGCAGGGTGGCAGCGGTCTTCTCGCCGATGCCGGGCACCCCGGGCAGCCCGTCGGAGGGGTCGCCTCGCAGCGCGGCGAAGTCGGCGTACTGGCGGCCGTCGATGCCGTACTTGTCCCGCACCACGGCGTTGGTGACCCGCTCGTGCCGGCCAACGCCGCGGGCGATGTAGAGGACGCGCACCTCCGCGTCGTCGTCGACCAGCTGGAACAGGTCGCGGTCGCCGGTGACGACGTCGACCGGCATCCCGGCCGCGGTCGCGAGGGTGCCGATGACGTCGTCGGCCTCGTAGCCCGGCGCGCCGACCCGGGCGATGCCGAAGGCGGCCAGCACGTCGATGATCACCGGCACCTGGGCCTCGAGCGGGTCGGGCACCTGCTCGACGTCCGGGCCGCCCGCGACGACGTACTCGACCCGGTGCGCCTTGTACGTCGGGAGCAGGTCCACCCGCCACTGCGGCCGCCAGTCCTCGTCCCAGCAGCAGGCCAGGTGGGTCGGCGCGTAGTCGCCGACCAGGCGGGTGACGAACTCCAGCAGCCCGCGCACCGCGTTGACCGGGGTGCCGTCCGGGGCGCGCACGGAGTCCGGCACGCCGTAGAACGCGCGGAAGTACAGCGACGCGGTGTCCAGCAGCATCAGGCGGCGGTCGCTCACGCCGCCCGAGTCTGCCATCCGGTCGGCCTGGTTCCGCCACGGCGCGGTGCGGCCAACGGATAGCCTGACCGCTGTGGAGGACCTGGACCGCCGGATCATGGCCCTGCTCGCCCAGGACGGGCGGATGTCGTTCACTGATCTGGGCCGGGCGACCGGCCTGTCCACGTCCGCGGTCCACCAGCGGGTCAAGCGGCTGGAGTCCCGCGGGTTGATCACCGGGTACACCGCCGTGGTCGACCACACCAGGACCGGCCGGCCGCTGACGGCGTTCATCTCCATCCGCCCGATCGACCCGTCCCAGCCCGACGACTCCCCAGAGCGGCTCCGCGCGCTGGTCGAGATCGAGTCGTGCTGGTCGGTCGCCGGCGACGCGTCGTACATCTTGAAGGTCCGGGTCGGCACCCCCGCCGACCTGGAGAACCTGCTCGGCCGCATCCGCGCCGCCGCCAACGTCTCCACCCACACGACCATCGTGCTGTCCACGCCGTACGAGAACCGGCCCGTGGGCTGACGGGCGGGGTCTCGCGGCGGGTCTGTGGGGTTGTGGCCGATGCCTGCACAGGTTCGGCGTTGTGGTCCATGCCCGCAGGTCTGCACGGCGTGTCGTCGCAGCCATGGGCCACAACGGGAGGTTGCCGCAACCATCGGCCACAAGCGGACCAGCCGGACCGCTCACTCCGACAGGGACGAGTAGGCCACGACGCCGCGGCGCAGGGCGGAGGCGGTGGCGCGGGCGGTGGTCCGCAACGGGGTGTCGCCGGCGGCGTCGGCCACCTGGTCGGCCAGGTCGAGCACCTGCTTGGTCCAGCGCACGAAGTCCCCGGCAGCCAGGTCGGTGGCGCCGAGCACGTCGTCCAGGGAGGCGCCGCCGGCCCAGTGGTACGCCGCCCAGGCGAAGCCGAGGTCCGGCTCGCGCAGGAAGGACAGGTGGTGGTCGCGCTCGAGCCGGTCCAGCTCCCCCCACAGCGACACCATGTCGCCCAGCACGGCGCGGACCCGGCCGCCCGGCAGCCGTGGCGGGCCGGCGTCGTCGGGGCGCCGCGCCTCGAAGACCAGCGCTGACAGGGCCGCTGCCAGCTCGGCCGGGTCGAGCTCGTCCCACAGCCCCGCGCGAAGCGACTCCGCGGCGACGAGATCCATCTCGGTGTAGATGCGCATGAGCGCCCGCCCCGTGGGGGTCACCTCGTCAACGGAGAGGTACCCGATCGCCGTGAGCACCTCGCAGACCCGGTCGAACTGGCGGGCGATCGTGTTGGTGCGCTGCTCGATCCGCCGCCGGAGAGACTGCGCCTCCCGGGACAGCCGCTGGTGGCGCTCCGCCCAGCGGGCATGGTCCTCGCGGTCCGGGCACCGGTGGCAGGGGTGGGCGCGCAGGTCGGACCGGAGGCGGGCGATCTCCCGCTCGCCGGCGTCGACCGTCCGCGTCGCGGCCCCGCCCCGACGGCCCCTGCCGCCGATAACGTCACGGGGCAGGTCGCGGGCCTTGGTGCGAAGGGCGGAGGCAAGGTCGCGCCGCGACTGGGGGTTGCGCGGGTTGAAGCTCCGCGGGACGCGCATCCGGGTGAGCGGGTGCACGGGCCGGTTGAAGTCGACCATCGACAGCCGGCGAGCGTGCCGGTCCTCGGTGAGCACGAGCGGGCGCGGGTCGTCTCGGTCCGACCCCGCCCCGGGGTCGATGACGACGGCGATCCCGGAGTACCGTCCCGCGGGCACCTCGATCACGTCGCCGGCCGACAGCGCCTCCAGCGAGGCGACCACCTCCCCGCGCCGGTCGGCACGCCGTGCCCGTGCGGTGGCCGCCTCGGTGTCGCTGAGCCGCCGGCGCAGCTCGGCGTACTCCATGAAGTCGCCGCGGTCGCAGGCCGCCGCCTCGGCGTACCCCTCCAACGCCTCCTCGGCCCGGCGCAGCTGCCGGGCCAGTCCGACCACCGCGGCGTCGGCCTGGAACTGGGCGAACGACGACTCCAGCAGCTCGCGCGCGGTCTCCCGGCCCACCTGGTGCACCAGGTTGACCGCCATGTTGTACGACGGACGAAAACTCGACCGCAGTGGGTAGGTGCGTGTGGACGCCAGCCCGGCCACCGCCTTGGGGTCCATGCCGTCCTGCCACAGCACGATGCCGTGCCCCTCCACGTCGATCCCGCGGCGGCCGGCACGGCCGGTGAGCTGCGTGTACTCACCGGGCGTGACGTCGGCGTGGGTCTCGCCGTTCCACTTCACCAGCTTCTCGATCACCACCGACCGGGCCGGCATGTTGATGCCCAGCGCCAGGGTCTCGGTGGCGAACACCACCCGGCAGAGCCCGGCCGCGAACAGCTCCTCGACGCAGTGCTTGAACGTCGGCAGCATCCCGGCGTGGTGAGCGGCCACACCGCGGCCGAGCCCGTCGAGGAAGTCGTGGTAGCCGAGCACGTGCAGGTCCGCGTCGGGGATGCCCTCGCACCGTTCCTCGGTGAAGGCGAGGATGTGGTCGCGCTCGGCCGGCGTGGTCAGCCGGAGGTTCGCCGACAGGCACTGGGTGACGGCGGCGTCGCAGCCCACCCGGCTGAAGACGAAGTAGATCGCCGGGAGCAGCGCCTCGCGCTCCAGCCGGTCGACGACCTCGACCCGGCTCGCCGTCCGGGGCCGCCCGGACCGCTGCCCCCGCTGCCCGGCGCGCCCGTGCGGTGCCCGCCGTGCCCGGTGGTCCCCGGTGCGGCGGACCCGCCAGTCGTCACGGGCGACCTTCAGCAGCTCGGGGTTGACCCGGGCCCCCGCGGCGCCGTCCGGCCCGGCCTCGTCATCGGCGAACAGGTCGTAGAGGCGGCGCCCGACCA
Organism: Nocardioidaceae bacterium; assembly: GCA_044870175.1. Lineage (GTDB taxonomy): Bacteria > Actinomycetota > Actinomycetes > Propionibacteriales > Nocardioidaceae > JBIOUF01. Next base: position 3,980 of record JBIOYO010000135.1, read on the forward strand.
TGACGTGCTGGTACAGCGGGACCGGCCGGCGCTCCTCCACGATGGTCGCGGTCTCGCCGCGCACGGTGGACAGCCACTCGCCGAACTCCTCGGCGTTGGAGACCGTGGCCGACAGCGACACCACGGCCACCGAGTCGGGCAGGTGGATGATCACCTCCTCCCACACCGCGCCGCGCATGCGGTCGGCGAGGTAGTGCACCTCGTCCATCACGACGAAGCCGAGCCCGGTCAGGGTCGGCGAGCGGGCGTAGAGCATGTTGCGCAGCACCTCGGTGGTCATCACCACCACGGGCGCGTCGCCGTTGACCGAGCTGTCCCCGGTGAGCAGGCCTACCTGTTCGGGCCCGTAGCGGGAGACCAGGTCGGCGTACTTCTGGTTCGACAGCGCCTTGATCGGCGTGGTGTAGAAGCACTTGCGGTCCTGGTGCAGCGCCAGGTGGACCGCGAACTCGCCCACGAGGGTCTTGCCGGACCCGGTCGGGGCCGCCACCAGCACCCCCCGCCCCGCCTCGAGCTCCCGGCACGCGCGGACCTGGAAGTCGTCGAGGGTGAAGTCGTAGAGCACGGCGAAGTCGGCGAAGACCGGGCTGGCCCGGTCGGCCATGAACCGCGCGTAGCGCTCCGCGGGACTGGTCACGACCGGCCCGGCGCCGGGGCGAGCACGCGCAGCGCCCCCGGCTCGCACCGCGCGGTCAGGGGCAGCGGGCCGACCCGCTCACCGTCGGCGAAGGCGACCACGCCGGGCGAGCCGACGGTGACCGAGCGCACCCGGTGATGCTCGTACGCCGGGTGCCGGACATGGCTGCCTCGGTAGAGCCGGGGGTAGGTGCGGACCAGCTCCGGCCTGCTCATCGCGTTGATCACCACCACGTCGAGGAGGCCGTCGTCCACCTCCGCCCCGTCGGTGATCCGCAGCCCTCCGCCGAACGTGGGGCCGTTGCCGACCGCGACCAGCATTGCCTCGCGCTCCAGGGAGCGGCCCTCGAAGTCCAGCGTGTAGGGCAGCGGCCGGAACACCCGCAGCTCGCCGAGCGTGGCCGCGGCGTACCGCAGCTGGCCCCGCGGCCAGCGCATCCGCAGCGCCCGCTCGCTGACCACCGCGTCGAACCCGGTGGACAGCACGTTGACGAAGTAGGTCTCTCCGGCGCGGCCCAGGTCGACCGTGCGGACGTGCGAGGCGACGACGACGTCGGCAGCGAGCTGCGGGTCGCCCCGCGGGATGCCGAGGAACCGCGCGGTGTCGTTGCCGGTGCCGGCCGGGACGATGCCGAGGGCCACGCCGGTGCCGGCCACCGCCTGGACCGCCAGGTGGACCATGCCGTCACCGCCGACGACCACCAGCGCGTCCGTGCCGTCGTGGACCGCGCGCCGGGCCAGCTCGGCGGTCTCGCCCGCGTCGCGGCCCTCGCGGCCGTGCACGCGGAAGCCGGCGTCCCGCAGCCGGGGAACCACGATCGCGACGGTCCGCGAGCCCCTCCCCCGCCCGGCCGCCGGGTTGCTGAGGAGCACGATGTCCCTGGCCACACCGCCACCCTAGGGGCCTGAGGTTCCTACAGCCGCAGGGCGACGGTGAACCGGTCGGCGGGAGCGCCGACCGCCTTGGCCAGCCTGGCGACGGCCTCGACGACGAGGTCGGCGGTGAAGCCGGTGCCGGGGACGGCGAGGGTGAGCCGGCCCTGCGTCCGCAGCAGCAGCACCTGGCCGTAGACCCAGGCCTGGTGGGCGTCGTGGCGCCAGGCGTCGCCGAGGACCGGGCGGGGGAAGGCCGCGTCACAGCCGAGCAGGTCGCAGGCCAGCCGGGCCGGGCCGCTGCCCAGCTCACCGGTCACCCGAGGGCCGGCGGCGAGGCTGCTGGTCAGCGTCCAGGTCACCTCACCCGTGCCCACCCAGTCGGGCAGGTCGAAGGGGTCGGCGGCCGACACCTCCGGTTCGTCGGCCAAGTCAGTCCTCGTCCTCGTCTAGGCCCGAGGGGCCGACGTCGTCACGACGGTGGTCCAGTGGGGAGGCCACGTCGTCGGGGAGGTCGTCGTACGAGCGCCGGCCCCGGGCGCGGTCGACCAGGCGGGCCACCACCTCGGAGACCAAGAACAGCGCGGTCATCGGCGCCGCCAGCATCAGCATGGAGAACGGGTCGGTCGACGGCGTCGCCACCGCCGCGAACACGAACACGCCGAGGATGATCCAGGCGCGGTAGTGCCCGAGGGCGCGGCCGGACACCACGCCGACCAGGCTGAGCATGACCACGAACAGCGGGATCATGTAGGAGACCCCGAACACCAGCAGCATCCGGGAGAAGAAGCTGACGTAGGTGCCGATGTCGACGAGGTTCTCCATGTCGGCGTTGGTGAAGCCGATCAGGACCTCGATGCCCTTCGGCAGAACGTAGTAGCCGGTGGCGACGCCGGCGACGAAGAGCGGCCCGGCGATCGCGATGAACACCCGGGTCCACCGCCGCTCGTTGGGGTGCAGCCCCGGGAGGATGAACGCCCAGACCTGGTACAGCCAGTAGGGGCTCGTGGCGACGATGGCGGCCACCCCTGCGAGCTTGAGCTGCAGCAGCAGCGGACCGCCGATCCCCTGGACGACGGCGCGGGACTGGACCTGCTGGCCGAGGGCCTCCCGGGCCTGGTTGTAGGGGCGCAGGATCAGCTCGAGGAGCTGGTCGTAGAAGAACAGGGCCACCACGAAGGCGACCACGAGGACCACCACGGAGCGGAGGATGCGGGCCCGCAGCTCTCGAAGATGGTCGGCCAGGCTCATCCGGCCTTCGGCGTCGACCGGGTGGTGAGGGGTCGTGCGGAACAGGCCGAGGACGCCGGCGACGCTCACCGGCGGCGGGTCACCGGTCGCCGTCGGGGCGGCGGTCCACCGGGTGCTCCGCCCGGGGCTCGTCCGGCGTGACGGTGGGGGTGACGGGCGCCTGGACAGGCGGCTGGGCGGGCGGGGGCTCCAGGGTGCGCTGGGCGTCCACCTGCCGCTGCGGAGGCGTGCTGGGCTCCTCGTCGTCGTCCATCAGGCCCTTGGTCTCGGCCTTGAAGATCCGCAAGGCCCGTCCGCTGCCGCGGGCCAGCTCGGGCAGCTTCTTGGCGCCGAACAGCAGCACCAGGACCAGGAGGACCAAGATCACCTCGGGCGCTCCGATACTCATGGGCAGTCACTCCCTCAGGCGGTGGTGCGGCCCTGTCATTCTACGCGGGGGGCCTGGTCGTACCCCTGCAGCGCCTGGGCGGCCGCTGTGCGGACCTGCTCTGCGAGCGCGGCGGGCTCCACGACGCGGGCCGTGCCGCCCAGGCGCAGCATCAGCCGCACCAGCCAGCGCTCGTCACCGGCCCGGAGGCGCACCCGGGTGACGCCGGTCCGCCGGTCCTCCCGCACGTCGTCGACGGGGTGGTACTCCGCCACCCACCTGGCGGCAGGGGAGAGCTCGACGGTGGCCTGGACGGCGTCGTCGCCGGGGGCGAAGATGCCCTCGGCCAGGTCGCGCGGGGCCAGGTCCGGGTGCGGCTCGGCCGGCGCGGGGAGCACCTCGGCCGCCTCGACGCGGTCCAGCCGGAACAGCCGTCGGCCCTGGGCGAGGTGGCACCACGCGTCCAGGTACACCTGCTCCCCCGCCCCGGTCCGCGCCTCCGAGACCGCCACCGGGTCGACCACACGGTCGGTGACCGCGTCACGGCTCGGGGTGTGGTAGCGCAGCCGGACCTGACGCCCCTGCGCCACCGCGCGCTCCAGGTCCGTCCGCAGGCCTCGGGCGGTGACCACGGCCTCCGGGAGGCGGACGTCGACCTGGGCGGCGGCCGTTGCGGCGTCGCCGGCGGCGGCGGCGATCTTGTCCAGCGCCCGGTCGACCACGTCCCGCTCCTCCTCGCCGCTGCCCTCCCGCAGCGCCCGCAGCGCCACCATCAGGGCCGCCGCCTCGCTGCTGTCCAGGCGCAG
>JBIOYO010000136.1:0-4046 GCA_044870175.1 Nocardioidaceae bacterium
GTCACCGGCACCAACGGCAAGACCACCACGTCGCGGATGATCGCCCACATCGGGGTCACCCACGGCCTGCACGTCGGCTGGTCCAGCACCGACGGCATCTACGTCGACGGCCGCCTGGTCGAGCCGGGCGACTACTCCGGACCCAGCGGTGCCGGCCGCGTCCTGGCCCATCCTGAGGTGCAGCTCGCGGTGACCGAGACCGCCCGCGGCGGGATCCTGCTTCGCGGCATCGGGGTGGTCTCCAACGACGTCTCCGTGGTCACCAACGTCTCAGCGGACCACCTCGGCCTGCAGGGGATCGACACGCTGGACCAGCTCGCCGAGGTCAAGAGCGTCGTCGCCCGGATCACCCGTCGCGACGGCTGGGCGGTGCTCAACGCCGACGACCCGCGCGTGCTCGCGATGCGGACCGTGACCCGCGCCCGGCCCTGGGTGTTCAGCACCGACCCCGACTCGCCCGGCATCCGCGAGGCGCTGGACGCCGGCGGGCGGGCCACGACGGTGATCGACGGCTGGCTGACCGTCCTGCGCCCCGGCGCCGATCCCGAGCCGGTGGTCGAGGTGGCCGACATCCCGATGACCCTGGCCGGGCTGTCCCGGGTCAACGTGGAGAACGCGCTGGCCGCCGCCTCGGCGACGATGGCGCTGGACATCCCGGCCGGAACGGTGGCCGCCGGCCTGGCCGGCTTCCGGCCCGACGCGGAGCACAACCCGGGCCGGATGAACGTCTACTCGCTCCGCGGCGTCACCGTCGTGGTGGACCTGGCCCACAACGAGGCGGGCCTGCAGGCGCTGCTGGAGATCATGGCGGGCCTCCGCCCACCGGGGCGGCGGCTGCTGCTGGGTCTCGGCGCGGTCGGCGACCGCACCGACGACGTGCTGGAGGCGCTCGGGGAGCGTGCCGCCCGGGACGCCGACGTCGTGGTCGTCGGGCACAAGGAGAGGTACCTGCGCGGCCGGACCACGACCGAGCTCCAGGGACTGTTCGACACCGGCGCCGCCCGCGTCGGCGCCGGCCCGCTCACCGCCTACCCCACCGAGCTGGCCGCCCTGGAGGCACTCGTCGACCAGGCCCACCCCGGCGACGCGGTCGGCCTGATGTGCCACGCCCAGCGCGACGAGGTGCACGCCTGGCTCCTCGACCGCGGCGCCCTACCCGACGACCCGGACACGTTGCGCGCCAAGGTGCGGCTCAGCCGGCGGGGGTGAGGTCGGGGTCGCCGACGATGTCGCCGGAGCCCGACCCGGCCTGCGCCTGGCGCGACCACCGCTCGAGCTCGGCCATGACGGCGGGGTGCTGGTCGACGCAGACGACGACGAGGTCGCCTGCGTTGGCCCGGGACATGGCGTGGCGGACCGCGTCGATCTCGTCCAGGACGATCTCCACCTGCCTGCACCGGGCGCCCTCGGCCATGCTGGCCCGGACGCCCCCGGCGACCAGGTCGGCCACCTGGCCGCGGGGCCGGCCGCGGCGGGCGGCGTCCTCGCGGACCACCACCACGTCGAAGTGCCGCGCGGCCACCGCGCCGAGGTCACCCATGTCCTGGTCGCGGCGGTCGCCGGCGGTGGAGACGATGCCGATCCGTGACGGCCTGCCCAGCTCGCTGGTGGTGGCGAGCGTGGCGCCCACCCGGTCGACGAAGTCGCCGAGCATCTCCATGCCGGGCGCGTTGTGGCAGTAGTCGACGATGACGTGGACGCCGTCGACCTCCAGCTCGTTGAGCCGGCCGGGGGAGAGGTAGTAGCTGGTGGTGAAGGTGCGCAGCCCCTGCCGGATGTCGTGGAACGGCGCGCCGGCGGCGAACGCCGCGGCCGCGGCGGCGAGGCTGTTCTGCACGTTCATGCGGGCCCGGCCGCCGAACGTCGCCGGGAGCAGATGGGTCCAGGCCAGCTGCATGTCCCGGCGGCCGTGCCGGACCACGATCATCTCGCCACGGTCGCTGGCCTGGAGCACCAGTGCCTTGCCACCGCGGCGGCAGTGCGAGTCGATCATGTCCCGCTCCTCCGAGCCGGGCTCGGCCATGGAGAACCACACGACCTCACCGGAGCAGCGGCGGCGCATGTTCCGCACCAGCGGGTCGTCGGCGTTCAGCACGGCCGCGCCGTTGCGCGGCACCGCCTCCACCACCACCGCCTTGACCTCGGCGAGCTGCTCGACCGTGTCGATGCCGCGCGTGCCGAGGTGGTCCGGCGCGACGTTGAGGACGACCGCGACGTCGTTGCGCTCGTAGCCGAGGCCCTCGCGCAGGATGCCGCCCCGGGCCACCTCGAAGACCGCGAAGTCCACGCGCGGGTTCTGCAGCACCATGCGTGCCGAGCGGGGGCCGGAGGCGTCGGCGCGGATGACCAGGCGCTCGTCGATCACGACGCCGTCGGTGGAGGTCATGCCGACCTTGCGGCCCATGCCCTTGAAGATGTGGGAGATCATCCGCGCGGTCGTGGTCTTGCCGTTGGTGCCCGTGACCGCGACGACCGGGATCCGGCTCGGGGCCCCCGGCGGGAAGAGCATGTCGACGACCGGCTTGCTGATGAACTGCGGCTCGCCGATGGTCGGGTGGGTGTGCATCCGGAACCCCGGCGCCGCGTTCACCTCGCAGATCGCGCCGCCGGTCTCACGCACCGGCTCGGTGATGTCGGGGCAGATGAAGTCGATGCCCGCGATGTCCAGCCCGATCACGCGCGCCGCCTCCTCGGCGACCTCGACGTTCTCCGGGTGCGCCTCGTAGGTGCGGTCGATCGAGATGCCGCCGGTGGACATGTTGCCGGTCAGGGTCAGCCGCACCATCTCGCCGGCAGCAGGTACGTCGTCGAGGCCGTAGCCCTGCTCCTTGAGCAGTGCCAGCGCCGCGTCGTCCACGCGGATGCGGGTGAGCACCTTCTCGTGGCCAACCCCCCGGCGCGGGTCGGCGTTGGTCTCCTCGACCAGCGCCGCGACGGTGGAACGTCCGTCGCCGATGACGTGGGCGGGCACCCGCTCGGCGACGGCGGCGAGCCGGCCGTCGATGATGAGGCAGCGGTAGTCACGGCCCGAGACGTAGGACTCCACGACGACCCACCCCCGCCGGGACTCCTCCTGCGCGATGGGGAACGCCTCTCGGACGGCGTCGGCGTCGGCGAGGTCGAGGCACACCCCACGCCCGTGGTTGCCGTCCAGGGGCTTGACCACGACCGGGTAGCCGATCCGGTCCGCCACGGCGACCGCTCGCTCGACACCGCGGACCGAGTCCTGCTTGGGCACCGGCAGGCCGGCTGCGCCCAGCAGCCGGGTGGTGAGGTCCTTGTCGGAGGCGACGTCGACTGCGATGGCGCCGGTGGCCGAGGTCATCGTGGCGCGGATCCGCTTCTGGTGGACGCCCTGGCCCAGCTGCACCAGGGAGTACTGGTTGAGCCGGATCCACGGGATGTCGCGCGACACCGCCTCGTCCAGGATCGCCTGCGTGGACGGGCCGAACGCGGTGCGCTCGGCCCGGAGGATGAACTGCTCGAGCTCCTCGGCGAAGTCCAGCTCGGGGTCCGGCTCCACCAGGTGGTTGACCAGCCGCACGGCCAGGCGGGCCGCGGCCAGCCCGACGTTCTCGTCGACGTACCCGTAGATGACGTGGTACCGCCCGTGCTCACCCTTCACCTGCCGGGTCTTGCCCCGGCGGATGTCGTGGCCCACGGCCTGCTGCAGCGCGAGCGCGACGTGCTCGGCGACATGCCCGAGCCAGGTGCCCTCGTAGAGCCGCTCGACGAACCCGCCGCGCCGGCCGCGCGAGCAGGAGTGCTCGCGCAGGCCTGGCAGCAGGTGGAGCAGCTGCTCGGTGAAGCCGGGAAGCCTGTCGGTGGGGAAGTCCTCCAGCGAGCCGAGGTCCACGACCAGGTGGATGGCCTTGTCATAGGACCACAGGTTCGGTCCGCGGTAGACCCGGGTCTCCACCACCGTGAGGTCGGGTGTCGGCTCGCTCACGGTTGATCTCCTCCAGGGTCCGGCCCGGTGCGCCGACGCCGCACCCTCCGCGCCTGCCGGCGGTGCAGCGTGGTGGGCGAGACGTCGTCGGCGTCGA
>JBIOYO010000137.1:0-3492 GCA_044870175.1 Nocardioidaceae bacterium
AGAGCACCGGGTAGTGGTCGCCCAACCGCGCCGCCAGGTAGTTCGCGCTCAGCACCGCCACCGCGGTGGCCCGGGTCAGCCCGTCTGTGCCCATGAGCCGGATGTACGCCCAGGAGATCGGCAGGATGCCTGCCGAGCCGTACGGCGCCGCGCTGACCGGGCCGATCCCGGCCCGGAGGCGGGCGTCGGGGTGGCCGGGGTGGGACGGCAGGTACGGCGCCAGGTGGGCCCGCACCGCGACCGGCCCCACCCCCGGCCCGCCCCCGCCGTGGGGGATGCAGAAGGTCTTGTGCAGGTTCAGGTGCGACACGTCGCCGCCGAACTCACCCGGCCGGGCGTACCCCAGCAGGGCGTTGAGGTTCGCCCCGTCGACGTACACCTGGCCGCCGTGGTCGTGCACCACCCGGCAGAGCTCAGAGATGCCGTCCTCGTAGGCGCCGTGGGTGGACGGGTAGGTCACCATCGCGGCCGCGAGCCGGTCGGCGTGCTCCTCGCACCGGGCTCGCAGGTCGTCGAGGTCCACCGACCCGTCCGCGGCGGCGTCCACCACGACGACGCGCATCCCGGCCATCACGGCGGACGCGGCGTTGGTGCCGTGCGCCGACGAGGGGATCAGGCACACGTCCCGGGCCCCCTCGCCACGGTCCCGGTGGTAGGCCCGGATGGCCAGCAGGCCGGCCAGCTCGCCCTGGGACCCGGCGTTCGGCTGCACCGACACCCGGTCGTAGCCGGTGACCTCGGCCAGCCATCCCTCCAGCTGTGCGACCAGGGCGGCGTACCCCTCGGCGTCCTCCGCGGGGGCGAACGGGTGCAGGTCGGCGAAGCCGGGCAGGCTGATCGGCTCCATCTCGGTGGTCGCGTTGAGCTTCATCGTGCAGGAGCCCAGCGGGATCATGCCCCGGTCCAGGGCGTAGTCCCGCGCGGACAGCCGGCGCAGGTAGCGCAGCATGGCCGTCTCGGAGTGGTGGGTGCGGAAGACCTCGTGGGTGCAGAAGGGGGTCGTGCGGCGCAGGCGGTCCGGGAGGGCCGTTCCGACCCGGGAGTCCACGTCGTCGAGCCGGTCCGGGTCGGCCCCGAAGGCCGCCATGACCGCCTCGACGTGCCGCCTGCCGGTCGTCTCCGAGGTCGAGATGCCGACCAGGTCGTCGTCGACCTGGCGCAGGTGGACGCCCCACTCGCGCGCCGCGGCAGTCACGGCGGCCGCCCGGCCGGTCACCCGCACGAGCACGGTGTCGAAGAAGGCCGGGTGCACCACGTCCGCGCCGGCGTCGGCAAGCGCGGCGGCGAGGACCGCGGCGTAGCGGTGCGTGCGCCCGGCGATCGTCCGCAGACCGTCGGGGCCGTGGTAGACGGCGTACATCGCCGCCGTGACGGCGAGCAGGACCTGCGCGGTGCAGATGTTGGAGGTCGCCTTGTCCCGCCGGATGTGCTGCTCGCGGGTCTGCAGGGCGAGCCGGTACGCCGGGCGGCCCTCCGCGTCGACGGAGACGCCGACCAGCCGCCCCGGGAGCTGGCGCTCCAGGCCCGCGCGCACCGCCATGAACCCCGCGTGCGGGCCGCCGTAGAACAGCGGCACGCCGAACCGCTGGGCGGAGCCGACCACGACGTCGGCGCCCAACGAGCCCGGCGCCTCGAGCAGCGTCAGGGCCAGCAGGTCCGCGGCGACGACGAGCATCGCCCCGCGAGCGTGCGCGTCCTCGGCGAGCGCGCGTGGGTCGAGGAGGCGGCCGGAGGCGCCGGGGTACTGCAGCAGCACGCCGCTGGGCTCCCCGTCGGGTGGCACGGGAAGACCGTCGGCCAGGTCGGCCACGACCACCTCGATGCCCATGGCCTCCGCCCTGGTCCGGAGCACCGCGAGGGTCTGCGGCAGGACGTCCTGGTCGACGACGAACGGGCCGGCCGCGCCCCTGCGGGCGCGACGGACCAGGGTCATCGCCTCGGCCGCCGCCGTGCCCTCGTCGAGCAGCGAGGCGTTGGCGGTGGGCAGCCCGGCCAGGTCGGCCACCATGGTCTGGAAGGTCAGCAGCGCCTCGAGCCGGCCCTGGGAGATCTCCGGCTGGTACGGCGTGTAGGCGGTGTACCAGGACGGGTCCTGAAGAACGTTCCGCCGGATCACCGCAGGAGTGAGGGTGCCGGAGTAGCCCAGGCCGATCATCGGCTCGTGCAGCCGGTTGCGGGCGGCCAGCTCGCGGAGCTCGCGGGCCACCTGCTCCTCACCGGCGGGGACCGGGAGGTCCAGTGTCCCTGCGCTGCGGATGGCGCCCGGAAGGGCCCGGGCCATCAGCTGCTCCAGCGAGTCGAGCCCCAGCCTGGCCAGCATCGTGGCCTGCTCCTCGGCGTCCGGCCCGACGTGGCGGGTCACGAAGCCGGCGGCGGTGTCGAGCTCCGCGAGCGTGGGGTGGTCTGACATGAGGAGGTGCGCCTTCGGCGCCGACCGGGCGGCCGGCTGCTCCGGCTCAGCCCGTGAGCCGGGCGCGGCGCCGGGCGGCGAGCTCGTCGCCGGCGTCGTCGGTCGTGGAGGCCTTCTCGCTGGGCAGCTCGGACAAGGTGCCCTCGATCTCGCGCCAGACCCCGCCGATGGCGATGCCGAAGACGCCTTGGCCGCCCTGCAGCAGGTCGATCACCTCGTGGTCGGAGGTGCACTCGTAGACCGTCGCGCCATCGCTCATCAGCGTGACCTGGGTCAGGTCGTCGGTGCCCCGGGCGCGGAGGTGCTGGACCGCCGTGCGGATCTGCTGCAGCGACACCCCGGCGTCGAGCAGGCGCTTGATGACCTTGAGGAGCAGGATGTCACGGAAGCCGTAGAGGCGCTGCGTGCCCGAGCCGGTCGCGGCGCGGACCGTGGGCTCGACCAGCCCGGTCCGCGCCCAGTAGTCCAGCTGCCGGTAGGTGATGCCGGCCGCGCGGCAGGCCGTCGGACCGCGGTAGCCGGCGTCGTCGGGCAGCGGCGACACGTCGTCGTCGAACAACAGACCCTGCTCGAGCGCGTGCCCGGACCCGCCCTGGACCGGGGCCGTCTCGTCGCCTGTGCCTGCCACGCTGACCTCCACGTCATCCGCTCCGACCCGTGCAGCCGAGAGTTGGGCCGCCGGCTCCTAGGTGGAGCACAACGGTGGAACTACACCGGAGCCACTCCACGGTAAGCCGCGGCACGGAGGTGGTCAACGACGTGGGGCCCGGACGGCACGGCGTGTCGCAACCCTCAACCTCAGCTTGAGGTTCGGGGTTGACCAGGGAGACCCGCGCCCGCTCATGCCGGCCGTCAGTGCCGCTCGAAGTCCTCCGGGGTCACCGAGTCGAGGAACTCGCGGAACTTCTCCACCTCATCCTCCTGCTCGTCGGGGACGTCCAGGCCGGCCTCGGCGAGGACGTCCTCGGCGCACAGGATGCGCGACCCGGTGCGCAGCGCCAGCGCGATCGAGTCCGACGGTCGAGCCGAGACCTCGACGCCCGAGGAGAACACCAGGAGGGCGTAGAAGACGCCCTCCTTGA
>JBIOYO010000138.1:0-6385 GCA_044870175.1 Nocardioidaceae bacterium
CGAACGGGACCCAGAGCGCCCCAGGGTCCTGCAGCAGCGCGTCGAGCGGCCGGAACGACAGCAGCACCATGTAGTAGAACGGGAACACCGCGGCCAGCAGCAGCACGACGATGACCACCGGCCGCAGGACCCCGAAGATCCTGCGCTCGACCGCGTCGCGGCTCATGCCACCCACCTGCCCTCCCGGTCCGACGGGCGCATGCTGCGGACCGCTCCCAAGTCGGTCCCCGTCATGGGGTCGGCCCGCCGATGCGGGCGATCCACAGCTCGTCGTGTGACGTGAGGAGGCTGGGGCGCCGGACCGGGGCGGCGGCGCGGGCGTGGATGGGACTGGCCCCCCCGGAGCGAGGAACGAGCGGAGGGGGTGGTTGCCCGCGCCGCCGTTCCGGGGAAGCGCCGCGGCCTCCGGCCGCACCCAAGGCTCCGCTCAGCCATGCAGCTCACGCCGCCTCCTCCCGCCGGCCGAAGACCTTGAGGTAGACGCCGACCAGCACCGCGAGGATCGCCGCGAGGACCAGCGCCTGAGCGGCCGCGGCGCCGATGTTGCCGCGGGCGGTCAGGTAGTCGAACACCCGCACGGTGACCACCTCGGTCCCCGCCCCGCCGCCGGTGAGCAGATAGATGTCGTCGAAGTTGTTGAAGGTCCAGATGAACCGCAGCACGCTCAGCATCGCGATGGTCGGCGCGAGCTGCGGCAGCACGACGTACCGGAACTGCTGTAGCGGAGTCGCGCCGTCCACCGTCGCGGCCTCCTCCAGCGTGCCCGGGATCGCCTCGATCCGGGCGGTGAGGAACAAGAACGCGAACGGGAAGGACCGCCACGTCTCGAAGAAGATCACGGTGAGCAGGGCGGTCGAGATCGGCAGGCTCAGCCCGAAGATCGACACGTCACTCCCGTCGGAGAGGAACGCGATCGGGTCGTCCCAGCCGAGCAGCGTGGTGCCCCAGTGGTTCACCAGCCCGAACTGCGGGTTGAGCAGGGTCGACCACACGAAGGTGGCGGCCACCACCGGAGCCACGTACGGCAGCAGCAGCGCCGCCCGCACGAGGCCTCGGCCGCGGAAGGGCCGCCGCAGCGCCATGGCCGCGATGAGGCCGACCCCGACCGCCCCCGCCGTCCCGAGCACCGAGTAGGTCAGCGTGGTGACCAGGGCGTCGATGAAGCCCGGGGAGGTGATCACCTCGGTGAAGTTGTCCAGGTTGTAGTCCCCGAGGATTCCGGTGGTGCGCAGGTTGAGCAGCCGCACCTTCTGGAAGGCCAGGGAGACCGTCCACAGGATCGGCAGCACGACGACCACGGCGACGATGACGACCGTCGGCGTGATCAGCGCCAGCCCGACCCGGGCGTCCTCCTTCGCCCGCACCGACGCGCGCCGCCTCGCCGGCTGAGGGGGAGGGGCCGGCGCAGTCTCCTGGCCGGCCGCCACGCCGGGCTCCCTCAGCCTCACGACACCGATTCCTGGATCGACCGGACCGCCTCGGCGGCCTGGTCCGCCGCCTGCTTCGGGTCGCCGCCCGTGCTGACCTCGTTGACCGCGTCGGCCACGGGCTGCTCGCCTTGGATGGCGCCGTACAGGTCGCCCTGGCCCTGCGTGATCGCCCAGCGGGACAGGTCGTTGGGCGCTGCCGCGACGGCCTTCAGCACCTCGGGTCCGTAGAAGTCCGAAAGCGGGGCCTTCTTGTCCACGCCCGCCTCCAGGCCCGCCCAAGCGTCGGTGAACTCCGAGGGGTTGTCGGGCGTTCCGGTGCGGGCCGGCACCTTGCCCTCGGGAGCGATCGCGAGCCACGGGACGTAGCCGTCGTTCATCATGTACTCGATGAAGTCGACCGACGTGTCGGCTGCGGCGTCGGCCGTGACCGTCCACGACGTGATCTCGCCGAACACCGCGGGCTCGGAGCCGTCCGGGCCAGCGATCGCCGTAACCACCCCGGAGTTCTCCGCCAGGAAGGCTGGGTCCTTCTTGCACTCCGGGCAGGTCGGCTTCGCGTCGTTCCGCAGACCGGCCATCTCGTCGAGGATGAACGTCGACCAGATCAGCATCGCGGCCTTGCCGGCGAAGTACGACGCGCGGGTGGTGTCGACGTCCTGCGCGCCGGGCACCGAGTAGCTGCTGGTCAGGTCGCCGTAGAACGCCAAGGCGTCCACGCACTCCGGGCTGTCCAGGGTCACCTTCCCCTCGTCGTCGACGAGCTCGCAGCCGTTGCCCAAGGCGATGTGCTCGAAGGTCTGCGCCGTGAACGAGTCACCGGGGGCGGTGGCCCCGACGAAGCCGGCCACCTGGCTGCTGTCGAGCTCCTTCGCCGCGGCCAGGATCGCGTCGTACGACGACGGCTCCTGCAGGCCGGCCTTCTCGAAGAGGTCCTTGCGATAGATCAGCATCTGCGCCCACGCCTCGCTCGGCACCGCCAGCTGGTCGTCACCGTCGCGGGTCAGCTCGACCGCCTTCTCCGAGAACGTCGACTCGTCCAGGCTGTCCATGGCCTTCGCCACCGCGTCGACGTCGATGAGGTCGTTCCCGGACAGCGTTCGCACCTGCGCGAGCGGCAGGGCCCCGATCACGTCGGGGAGGTCCCCGGCCGCGGCCGAGGAGGTGAGCAGCTGGTTGAACTGGTCCTCCGCGACCGGGACCAGCTCGACGTCTGCGCCACTGTCGGCGGTGAAGTCGTCGATGATCTTCTGGGTCGCGGCGACCCGGTCGGGCAGGTCCTCGATGATCCACACCGTGATGGCGTCGCCGTCCCCGCCGCCACCGTCCCCACCGCCGTCTCCGCCGCAGGCCGCCACCGTGGCGGTGAGCGCGAGGATCGCGGGAGCCGCGACGAGCCGGGCGGTGCGCCGCCTCATCGCCGGGCTCCGGCGGCGGGACCGCCAGGGCGGGGGACTCGGCTGCGGACGATGCTTGACATGAGGCCCTCCGTGGGTCGCGGATGCAATTGTCAGCACGCTAGACATAAGTCGCTCAGAGTGCAAGCACAAGTGGCATAGTCGCTATACTTCTTTACGCCGAGCCGTCGCGCCCGGTCTCGGCCCGATGGAGCGGAGGCGCCATGCCGACCGGACCGGGAGACGTCCTGGACCTCGTGCGCCGCGGGGCCGCGACCACCCGCGCCGACATCGTCGACGTCACCGGCCTGTCCCGGATGACCGTGGCCCAGCGGGTCGACGCGCTGCTGCGCGCCGGCCTGCTCATGGAGGGGTCGCCCCAGGCGGGGGGCGGGGGCCGTCGCCCGCGGGCGCTGCAGCTCAACGTCGGCCATGCACACGTGCTGGTCGCGACGGTCAACACCACCCATGTCCGGACCGCGGTCACGGACCTTGCCGGCAGGCTGCTCGCCGACGACCACATCGACGTCGCGCTGGTGAGCGGACCCGAGCGGACGCTGGAGGCGATCGAGGAGTCCGGCCGTCGGCTGCTCGCGCGCACCGGCCTGGCCGTGGGCGACCTGTGCGGCATCGGGATCTCGGTGCCCGGCCCGGTGGATCCCGAGTCCGGCCGGCCGAGCCAGCCGCCGATGATGCCGGGATGGGACGCGTACCCGATCGCGGCGCACGTCGCGCCGGCCTTCCCCGGTGTCCCGGTCCTGACCGCCAACGACGCCGACGCCGCGGCGCTGGGCGAGCAGGCCCTGGGTCACCCCGGCGCCCGTGCGCTGTGCCTGGTGAAGGTCGACACCGGCATCGGCTCGGGCATCGTGATCGACGGCCGGACCTACCGCGGCGTGGACGGCGGGGCGGGAGACATCGGCCATGTCCGGCTCCCCGACCGGGCCGATGCCGTCTGCCAGTGCGGCAGCCGGGGCTGCCTGGCCGCGGTCGCCAGCGGGCGAGCGGTGGCCCGGGAGCTCACCGCGCTCGGGGTGCCGGCCGTCTCCGGCCGCGACGTCGGCCGCCTGCTCGCCGCAGGGAACGTCGACGCCGCACGGCTCACCCAGCAGGCCGGCCGCCGCATCGGCGAGGTGACCGCGACCCTGGTGTCCGTGCTCAACCCGGGCGTGATGCTGATCGGCGGCGCCCTCGCGTCCGCCCCGCTCCTGGCCGGGATCAGGGAGACCCTCTACCGGCTCGCGCTGCCCCGCGCCACCCGCCACCTGACTCTGCAGCTGGGCTCCCTGGGCGAGGACGCCGCCATCGTCGGGCTGAGCCGGCTGGTGGTGGACCAGGAGTACTCCGCCGCCGCCGTCAACGCCCGCCTGGCCTGACCGCTCCCAGGCCCCGTGGACGCTGGCACCCACCGCCGGTCGAGCCGGCGAGCGAAGCGCCCACCGCCGGTCGAGCCGGCGAGCGAAGCGAGACGTGTCGAGACCACCGTGGACGCTGGCACCCAGCTCACGGTCAGGTCAGTGCGCGGTCACTGTGGCCTCACCCCGGTGTCGGCGCGGCCACCAGAACCGGTCGCCTAGCATGAGAGCCAGCGCCGGCACGAGCAGGGTGCGCACAACCAGGGTGTCGAGCAGCACGCCGATGCATACCACGACGCCGAGCTGGGCCAGCACCACCAGCGGCAGCACGCCGAGCACTGCGAACACCGCTGCCAGCAGGATGCCGGCACTGGTGATGACGCCCCCGGTGGCGGCCAGTGCGCGCAGCATCCCCTCGCGGGTGCCGTGGCCGACTGCCTCCTCGCGTGCCCGGGTCACCAGGAAGATGTTGTAGTCGACGCCGAGGGCGACCAGGAACAGGAACGCCAGGAGCGGCACGCCCTCGTCGAGCGCCTCGAAGCCCAGCGGACCGGTGAACAGCCACCAGGACACGCCGAGGCTGGCGGCGTACGTCGCCACCACCGTCGCCACCAGCAGCACCGGCGCCACGAGGGCGCGCAGCAGCAGCGTGAGGGCTACGAGCACCACGGCGAGGATCAGCGGGACCAGCAGCATGCGGTCGCGCGAGGCGCCGTCGCGCGCGTCGATGCCCTCCGCCTCGGCGCCCCCGACGTGGGTGTCGCGGAACGGCGCGACGGACGCGCGCAGCTCCTCGATCGCGCGCTCGGCCTCGGCGGAGCCCGACGCGCCGTCCAGCACCACGTCGAGCTCGGTCACGCCGTTGCCGGAGGCGGCCCGCCGCACCGATGCCACACCGTCGGTGCCGCGGACCGCGGCCCGGACCGGGGCCACGTCGTCGCGGGTGACCACGCTGGTCGGGGACGCGGTGCCGGCGGGGAACGACTCCGCGATCCGCTCGGCAGCCGTGATCGCCTCGGGGGTGTCCAGGAACTGGTCGGCCTCGTCGAGCCCGAGGTGCACCCGGGTCAGCCCGGAAGCGAGCGCCGCCAGCAGCACCACGACGCCTGTGGCGACGAGGGCGGGCCGGAGGGCGACCCGGTCGCCGATCCGCCGCCAGGGTGACCGCGACTCGCTCAGGGTCTGCTCGCCCTCATGGGGGACCTTGGGCCAGAACACCCACCGGCCGCACAGCACCAGCAGGGCCGGCAGGCACACCAGCACGTACGTCGCCGCGACCACGATGCCGACGGCGCAGGCCAGCCCGAGGCCACGCGTGGTCGGGACGACCGACAGCAGCAGCGTGAGCAGGCCGGCCACCACGGTCCCGGCGCTGCACAGCACGGGCTCCGCCGTACGCCGCAATGCCCTGGCCATCGCGTCGTGGCGCGACGCGGTCGTGCGCAGCTCGTCGCGGTAGCGGGAGACCAACAGCAGGGCGTAGTTGGTGCCGGCCCCGAACACCAGGACGGACAAGATGCCGACGGTCGACTCGTCCCACGCGACGTCGAGCGCGGCCAGCACCTGCGTCGCCAGGACGGCGGCAGCGCGGTCGGCGACGCCCACGACGAGCAGCGGCAGCACCCACAGCACCGGGCTGCGGTAGGTGACGATCAGCAGGACGGCGACCACCGAGGCGGTCACGAGCAGCAGCCGGGTGTTCGCGCCGTCGAAGACAGCTGCCAGGTCCGCCTCGATGCCGGCAGGACCGGTCACCTGGGCGGTCACGCCGTCAGGGACGTCCCGGTCGAGCGTCGCCCGGAGGTCGCTGACGGCGTCGGCGTTCTCGGTCGCGCTGGCCGCCTCGATCGGCACGATGCCGAGGGCGGCGGTGCCGTCCCGCGAAGGTACGACGACGGAGCGGCCGTCCGGCACGAGGTCTGCGACCAGCGCGGCAACGTCGCGGAGCTGGCTGGCGGAGAGCCGGCCCTCCTCGGCGCTGAACACGACGACCGCCGTGGACGCGTCGCTGTCGGGCAGCTCCTCGGCAAGGGCGACCGCCTGGGTGCTGTCATACCCCTCGGGCAGCGCGTCGACCGCCGTGCGGTCCCGCTCGCCCTCGCCGACCGCGCCGATCAGCAGCCCGCCCACGAGCAGGGGCAGCAGCGCGACCAGCCACGCGGTCCGGGGGCCCACCGCGAACCGCAGCCACCGCCCGGCCCTGGTC
>JBIOYO010000139.1:0-3415 GCA_044870175.1 Nocardioidaceae bacterium
CGGCCGGCATCGCCTGCTGGCTGGGCTTCCAGGCGTTCCAGAACATCGGCATGTGCCTGGGCATCATGCCGGTCACCGGGGTGCCGCTGCCTCTGGTGTCGTACGGCGGGTCGGCGATGTTCGCCACTCTGATGGCGGTCGGGCTGCTGCAGAACATCCACCTGCGCGCCGAGCGGTCGCTCGGCCTCGGCGCCGCCCCCTCGCGGACGCTGCGGTCCCGCGCCTGACGCGCCGGGCGGGGGCTGATTCCCATGGAGTCGAGGTGTTCTTCCGGTTCCCATGGTGGACGCATCCAGGGAGGTGGCAGGGGACCGTGGGAGGCGCGCGAGCGACGGCCCGGCCCCGAGCGGGGAGCAGGCGCCGACTCGGCCGCGTCCCGCCGGGAGCAGGCGCCGACTCGGCCCCGTCCCGCCGGGAGCAGGCGCCGACTCGGCGTTGGGGGAACGGGGGAGGGTGGGCGAGGGGGCGGGCTCGTGGTGCCACGGTGGCTGCCCTCGTCGTACCCTGGACGGCGGTGCCCCCGTTCGGAAGGCCGCTCACGATGCCCACCGGAGCCACGTGCCCCGACTCGGTGTTCCCCCGCCTGGAGCCGCTGCTGGCGGCCGTGCAGAAGCCGGTCCAGTACGTCGGGGGCGAGCTCAACGCCGTCGCCAAGGAGTGGGACGGGGCCGAGGTCCGCTGGGCGCTGATGTACCCCGACGCCTACGAGGTGGGCCTGCCCAACCAGGGCGTCCAGATCCTCTACGAGGTGCTCAACGAGCAGGACTGGGTCCTCGCGGAGCGCACCTACGCGGTGTGGCCCGACCTCGAGCGGCAGATGCGCGCCCACGGGGTGCCGCAGTTCACCGTGGACGGGCACCGGCCCGTGCGCGCCTTCGACCTGCTCGGCGTCTCCTTCGCGACCGAGCTCGGCTACACCAACCTGCTCACCGCCCTCGACCTGGCCGGCATCGCGCTGCACGCCGTCGACCGCGGCGTCGACGACCCGGTCGTGCTGGCCGGCGGTCATGCGGCGTTCAACCCCGAGCCGGTCGCGGACTTCGTCGACGCCGCCGTTCTCGGGGACGGCGAGGAGGTGGTGCTGGCCATCTCCGCGGTGGTGCGGGAGTGGAAGGCCGAGGGCCGGCCCGGGCTCGACGGGCGCGGCCCGCGCGAGGAGCTGCTCTTCCGGCTGGCGGCGTCCGGAGCGGTGTACGTGCCCCGGTTCTACGACGTGGAGTACCTCCCCGACGGGCGCATCAAGCGGGTGGTCCCCAACCGCGCCGGAGTGCCGTGGCGGGTCGCCAAGCACACGCTGATGGACCTCGACGACTGGCCCTACCCGCGCAACCCGCTGGTGCCGCTGGCAGAGACGGTGCACGAGCGGTACTCGGTGGAGATCTTCCGGGGCTGCACCCGGGGCTGCCGGTTCTGCCAGGCCGGGATGATCACGAGACCGGTCCGGGAGCGGTCCTTGGAGACCGTCGGCGCCATGGTCGACGCCGGGCTGCGGCGTTCCGGCTTCTCCGAGGTCGGGCTGCTCTCCCTGTCCAGCGCCGACCACAGCGAGATCGGCGAGCTCGCGACCGACCTCGCGGACCGGTACGCCGGCACCCACGTGTCGCTCAGCCTGCCGTCGACGCGGGTCGACGCGTTCAACGTGACGCTCGCGAACGAGCTGTCGCGCAACGGGCGGCGCTCAGGGCTGACCTTCGCCCCCGAGGGCGGGTCGGAGCGGATGCGCCGGGTGATCAACAAGATGGTCACCGAGAACGACCTGATCCGCACCGTCGCGACGGCGTACTCGCACGGCTGGAGGCAGGTGAAGCTCTACTTCATGTGCGGCCTGCCGACCGAGACCGACGAGGACGTGCTGGCGATCGCCGACCTGGCCAAGCGGGTGATCGACACGGGCCGGGAGGTCTCCGGACGCGGCGACATCCGGTGCACGGTGTCGATCGGCGGCTTCGTGCCCAAGCCGCACACGCCGTTCCAGTGGGCCCCGCAGCTGGACCACGAGACCACCGACGCGCGGCTGCGTCGGCTCCGTGACGCGGTGCGCACCGACCGCCGGTACGCCCGTGCGATCGGCTTCCGCTACCACGACGGCCGTCCCGGGATCATCGAGGGGCTGCTGTCGCGTGGCGACCGGCGGGTCGGCCGGGTCGTGGAGGAGGTGTGGCGCGACGGGGCCCGCTTCGACGGCTGGAGCGAGCACTTCAGCTTCGACCGGTGGGTTGCCGCCGCCGAGCGGGCCCTGGCCGGCGAGCCGGTGGACCTGGACTGGTACACCATCCGCGAGCGCGGTCCCGCCGAGGTGCTGCCCTGGGACCACCTCGACGCGGGCCTGGACCGGGAGTGGCTGTGGAAGGACTGGCAGGACGCCGTCGATCCCGAGGCCGGCCCCCACACGCCGGGGGTCGAGGACTGCCGGTGGACGCCCTGCTACGACTGCGGGGTCTGTCCCCAGCTGGGCACGGAGATCCAGGTCGGGCCCACCGGCCGGCGGCTGCTGCCGCTCGCGGTGGTCTGAGCGCACCGAGCCCACGGATGCCCGGCCAGCCGGCGCAACAGGCGCCTCCCGTGCAGCGGCTGCGGGTCCGGTACGCCAAGAGGGGCCGGTTGCGCTTCATCAGCCATCGCGACTTCGCCCGTGCCTTCGAGCGGGCGCTGCTCCGCGCCGGAGTGCCGATGGCCTACTCGTCCGGGTTCAACCCGCACCCGCGCATCTCCTACGCCGGGGCCGCGCCCACCGGTGCGGCCAGCGAGGCGGAGTACCTCGAGCTCGGCCTGGCTGAGGCGGCCGACCCTGGGGACGTCCTGCGCGCCCTCGACCGGTCCCTGCCCGCCGGGCTCGACGTGCTCGAGGTCGTGACGGCGCGGGGCGGCGCGCTGGCCGACCGGCTCCAGGCCAGCAGCTGGAGGGTCGTCTGGCCGGGCATCGGTCCGGACGCCGCGGCGGCGGCAGTGGCGGCGTTCCTGGGCGCGCCCGAGGTGGCCGTGGAGCGGATGACCAAGCGTGGGCTGCGGCGCTTCGACGCCCGCGGCGCCGTCCTCGTCCTGCGGGCGGCCGACGAGCCGGAGGCCGGCGGCGGTCCGCGCGATGTCGCTGCACCGGGGGCGGGCGCGACGTGTGCGATACTCGACCTGGTCCTACGGCACGGCACACCCGCCGTGAGACCCGATGACGTCCTCGCCGGTCTCCGTGAGGTCGCCGGGCTGGAGGCCGGTCCCGCTCCGACGTACGAGCGGCTGGCTCAAGGTCCGCTCGACGAAGAGGCCGGCACGGTGGGAGATCCCCTGGCTCCCGACCGCGACGCGAGGTGACGACGGGGTCGTCGGTGACAGCGCCGGCCTCCACCACGCTGACCGCGGTCAGGCTGCCTGGGTCCCGCGCAGGCCTTGGGCGCCCTCGCACGCTTCCGTGCCGCCGGCT
>JBIOYO010000140.1:0-3586 GCA_044870175.1 Nocardioidaceae bacterium
GCGGCGAGCAGGGCCAGGTCTGGCGGCTGACCACCGACCGAGGCGACTTCGCGGTCAAGGAGCCGTTCCCGGCGTTCGCCGAGACCGACCCCGGCGAGGCCGGCCGGCACGCGGCGTTCCAGCGCCGCGCCCGGGCCGCGGGCGTGCCTGCGCCGGACGTGCTGGACACCGGCTCCGGGCCGCTGCTTCTGCTCGACGGCCTGCCGGTGCGGGTCTACACCTGGGTGGACGTGTGCGAGCGCGACTCGCTGCTGGACCCCGCCGAGGTCGGACGACTGGTCGCGACCCTGCACTCCGTGCGGCTGCCCGCCGCGGGCCCGGTGCACTGGTGGTATGTCGAGCCGGTCGGCCGTCCCGAGTGGGAGGAGCTGCTGGGCGCCTCGGTGGCGGCAGGGGCGCCGTACGCCGAGCGGCTGGGCGCGGTCCTCGACGACCTGGTCGCCGTGGAGAGCTTCGCCGGTCCCGTGGCCCCGGTGCAGACCTGCCACCTGGACCTCTGGGCCGACAACCTGCGCGACACCCCCGACGGCGGCCTGTGCCTCCTCGACTGGGAGAACTCCGGCCCGGGCGACCCCGCCGGCGAGCTCGCGCAGGTGGTGTTCGAGTTCGGCCGCAGCGACCCCGCTCGGGCGGCGACCCTGCACGCGGCGTACGTCGAGGCCGGCGGGCCGGCCCGGCTCCGCGGCCGCGCCGACTTCGGGATGGTCGTCGCCCAGCTCGGCCACATCACGCGGATGCACCTGCGCGCCTACCTCGACCCGGCCGGCGACGACGCGAGCCGTCGGCACGCCGTGCGGGGCGTGGAGGAGAACGCCGGCGAGCCCCTCACCCCGGCCGGGATCGACGCGCTGCTCGAGGCCGTCCGCTGACCGCGACCCGTCCAGGCCGGCCGGGCCTCTGGAGCTCCGCGCGCCGATGCGCGGGCCTCCCCACGACGTTCCGCCGGATCCCACGACGCGTCCCTCGTGGGAACCGGCAGAACGGCTGCATCCCATGGGAGTCGGCCGGCCCCGGACCCCGGTCACCGGCCCGGCGCCGATAACGCCTCTCGCCCGAGCGCGGCCCCTGCGGTAGCGTGTTCGCCCTTCCACCACCGTCCCGCGACCAGCGGAGGGAACCGTCACGCCCGCGCAGCAGACCGACACCGCCCCCGACCTCGTCGCCGAGCGAGCCCACCTCACCGAGAGCCGCCGCCAGCTCGCCCGGATGCGGGCCCGGACCGGGGGCCTGGACTCCTCCGCCGCGGGCGACTGGGTCAGCCAGCAGTTCCTCGAGTCCGCGATGGCGCGCCGGATGAAGGCGCTCGAGGACGACCCGGCCGTGCCGCTGTTCTTCGGCCGCCTCGACTACGACGACCGGCACACCGACGCCCGCGGCGAGACCTTCCACGTCGGCCGCCGCCACGTCACCGACGAGGCCGGAGACCCCATGGTGGTGGACTGGCGGGCCCCGATCAGCCTGCCGTTCTACCGCGCGTCGACGGCCGACCCGCTCGGGGTGCGGCTGCGCCGGCGGTTCGGGTTCCAGCACGGCACCCTGACCGCCTACGAGGACGAGCGGCTGGACCGGCCGGTGGAGCACGCGGTGTACTCCCGCATCCTCGAGGAGGAGATCGAGCGGCCGCGGGTCGGCCCCATGCGCGACATCGTGGCCACCATCCAGCCCGAGCAGGACGTGATCGTCCGCGGTGACCTGGCGGAGACGGTCTGCGTGCAGGGCGCGCCGGGCACCGGCAAGACCGCGGTCGGGCTGCACCGGGCGGCGTACCTGCTCTACGCGCACCGCGACCAGCTGTCCCGGCAGGGAGTTCTGGTGGTCGGGCCGAACGCGAGCTTCCTGCGCTACATCGGCGACGTGCTGCCCGCTCTCGGCGAGATCGACGCGAAGCAGACCACGATCGAGGACCTGGTCGCTGCCGTGCTGACGCGGTACAGCCGCCACGGGGTGCGGGGCACCGACCCGGTCGAGGTGGCGGTGCTCAAGGGTGACGCCCGGATGGCAGCGGTCCTCGCGCGGGCGCTCTGGTCACAGGTCACACCGCCGGCGGAGACGCTGGTCGTGGCCCGTGGCGCGCGCCGGTGGCGGGTGGCGCCGCAGGAGACCCTGGAGCTGATGGCCGAGCTGTACCGGCGCGGCGTCCGGTACGGCGCCGCCCGCGCCATGCTGCCGCAGCGGATCGCGCACCGCGTGCTCATGCGGATGGAGGAGGCCGGGGAGTCCCCCGACGACCGCGTGCAGGACGCGGTCGCCCGAAGCCGCGAGGTCCGCCGGTACGCCGACGCGGTCTGGCCTGCCGTCGACCCGGCCAGGCTGGTGCGCCGGCTGCTGACGGACCGCGAGCTGCTGGCCGCGGCCGCGGACGGGGTGCTCACCGACGACGAGCAGGCGCTGCTGCGCGCGAGCCCGCCGCCGCGCTCGGCCGGGTCGGCGCGGTGGACGCTGGCCGACGCGGTCCTCGTCGACGAGGTCGCCGACCTGGTCGAGCGCACGCCGTCGGTCGGCCACGTGGTCGCCGACGAGGCCCAGGACCTGTCCCCGATGATGCTCCGGGCGGTGGGCCGGCGGTGCAGCACCGGGTCGGCGACGATCCTGGGGGACCTGGCCCAGGCCACCACGCCCTGGGCGACCCGCTCCTGGCCGGACGCGCTGACCCACCTCGGCAAGCCCGGCGCCCACGTGGAGGAGCTCACGCTGGGGTTCCGGGTGCCCGGCGAGGTGATCGAGTACGCCACCCGGCTGCTCCCCGTGATCGCACCGGGGCTGGCGCCGCCCCGGTCGGTGCGCCGCACCCGCGGCGAGCTGGCCGTCCACCGGGTCGACGGGGCGCCCGACCGGGGGGCGGTCCCGGTCGTCCGCGACGTCGTACAGCGGGTCGGCTCGCTCGGGGTCGTCGTCCCGGACGCCCTCGTCGACGGGGTGTCCGCCGCGCTGACCGCCGCCGGGCTGGCCCACGTGGTGGTCGGCCGTGAGGACGCCCCGCAGGACGACCCGGTCGGCGCCACCGAGTTCGACACCGCCGTCGACCTGGTGCCAGCCTCGTTGGTGAAGGGACTGGAGTTCGACCACGTGGTGCTGGTCGAGCCGTCCGACGTCGTCGCCGGCGAGCCCGACCGGCTCACCGGCCTGCGCCGGCTCTACGTGTGCCTGACCCGGGCGGTCACGTCGCTGGCCGTCGTCCACGCCCGCCCGCTGCCGGCCGAGCTGTCCTGAGCGCGTCCTGCCACTCCTCGGCGAGCAGCGCGTAGCCCATCCCGTCGACCCAGCCCTGCGTCCGGTGCAGCGAGTCCCCGACGTTGTACTCCTCGCGGCGCATGCCGAGCCTCTCCATGAGCCGCCACGACCGCTCGTTGTCGGCGAAGCACTGGGCGGTCACCCGGCGCAGGCCCAGGCCTGCGAAGCACGCTCGGAGCAGCGCCCGGACCGCCTCCGACGCGTAGCCCTTCCCCGTGTACGCCGGGTCGAGGCACCAGCCGAGCTCCGCCTCCACGCCACGGGCCCGCTCCGCCACGTCGCGCTGTGCGTAGGCGTCCTTGACCCAGACCATCAGGTCGCCGACGACCGGACCGGCCGGCGCCAGCTCGGCGAC
>JBIOYO010000141.1:0-9231 GCA_044870175.1 Nocardioidaceae bacterium
GCCGGGGCGACGTGGTCGTCGAGGTGGTCGTCGAGACACCGACTCGGCTCGACGAGCACCAGGAGCACCTGCTCCGCGAGCTGGCCGCGCTGCGCGACGAGGAGAAGCCGGACGGCAACGTGCACCAGCCGCACCGCTCGATGTTCGACCGGCTGCGCGACGCCTTCGGACCCCGGTGAGCCGGCCGGTCTTCGCGGTGCCGACGCTCGCGGGCGTCGGTCCCGGCGACCCGGTCGAGCTGGACGGCGCGGAGGGCCGGCACGCGGTCGCGGCGAGGCGGCTGCGGGCCGGTGAGGAGCTGGTGCTCACCGACGGCCTGGGCATCGCGGCGACCGCCACGATCGGGAGCGTCGGGCGCGGCTCCCTGGTCGCCGTCGTCTCCGCCGTCACCACAACCCCGGTCGAGACGCCCCGGGTCACCGTCGTCCAGGCCATTCCCAAGGGCGAGCGCGGCGAGCTGGCGGTGGAGATGCTCACCGAGGTCGGGGTCGACGTGATCGTGCCCTGGAGGGCCGCCCGGTCGGTGGCCGTGTGGCGCGGCGACCGGGCGGAGAAGGCTCTGGGCCGGTGGCGACGCGCCGCCCGCGAGGCGGCCAAGCAGGCCCGCCGTACCCGCTTCCCCGAGGTCACCGCACCGGCCACCACCGACGAGGTCGCCGCCCTCCTCGCGGCCGCCTCGGTGCGGGTCGTGCTCCACGAGGCCGCGTCGGGGCCGCTCGCCGACGTCCCGATCCCGGGGCGAGCCGAGATCGTCGTCGTCGTCGGTCCCGAGGGCGGGATCACCGAGGAGGAGCTGGCCGCCTTCGCCGCCGTCGGCGCCGAGCCGCTGCGGATGGGGTCCTCGGTCCTGCGCACCTCCACCGCGGGGGTCGCCGCCGTCGCCGCCCTCCTCGCCCGCACCCCCCGCTGGCGCTGACCCCTCACCGCCCCGCCACCCCCTGCCGAGCGGCCAGGAGTGGCCGAGTCGGCGTGTGGTCCCGGGTGGGGGTGGTCGAGTCGGCGTGTGGTCCCGGGTGGGGGTGGTCGAGTCGGCGCGTGGTCCTGGGTGGGGGTGGCCGAGTCGGCGTGTGGTCCCGGGTGGGGGTGGTCGAGTCGGCGTGTGCTCCTGGGTGGGGGTGGTCGAGTCGGCGTGTGCTCCCGGCTGGGGGTGGTCGAGCCGTCGCATCCGCACTCCCCTGGACGGTCTGCCGCTCCCCACAGCGAGCCCGCCATGGGAGGCGGCGAAGTCTCTCGATCCCATGGGAATCAGCCCCCACTGGGCCGTGCACTTGCGACGGCTCGAGCCGGTTCCGGCGTGCACTGGCGACGGCTCGGCGTCCGGGGAGGGGGGAAGTGGGCAGGTGGGTTACTCGACGGTGAGGGTCTTGGTGTCGCGTTCGGGGCCGAAGCCCTCCTCGCCGCCGGAGGGGTCGTCGGTGGAGACCACGAGGGTGTAGTCACCGGGAGATACGCCCTTGACCGTGAAGCGGAACGGGTACAGCCTGCCCATCCAGCCGTCGGCGGTGGCGTACCCGCTGCGCACGACCGTGCCCTTCGCGTCCCCCCGGCGCAGCTCCCAGAGCATGGTCGCCTCGAACGACGACCCGCGGCCCTCGACCTCGAACGCCGAGGAGACGGTGGCTCCTTCGGCCGGCGAGGTGACCTGCGCGTGGGCGAGGGCGTCGGTCTCGGGCAGCTCGGCGACGGGTCCGGGAAGGTCGATGCCGAGCAGGGTGCCGGTCTGCTGGCCGTCGAGGAGGAACCGCACCGGCAGTCGCTCGCCCAGCCCGGCCTGCGCCGAGTAGACGACCTGTTGCAGCGCCATCTCCGCGTCCTGCTCCGACAGCCCGCCGGGTCGCCGGGACACCGCGCCGCCGGAGAGGTCGACGGTGATCTCGTTGTCGTGGGCGGTCACGTCTGCGACCGTCGTGCCGGACGGCCAGGGGTTGGTGTAGTCGGGGTCCAGCGGGGCGCCGGTGACCGCCAGGGTGACGCTGGCCCTGAGCCGGTCGGCAGCTCCCGGGGCGAGGTCCTGGGCCCGGAACTCGCGGTAGAGCACCGGGCCACGGCCCGAGTCGCCGAGGAAGTAGACCGGCACCGCCACGCGTTCCGTGCCCGCCGTCGGGGTTGCCGAGCCCTGGTCCGAGGGCCTGGGCGACCCCGCCACGCTGGTCTGCCGGGCCGGGCCGGGGTCGACCGTCGGCTGGTCCGGTCCGCCGCCGAGGACGGCGAACGCGGTGACCGTCGCGGCAGTGGCGAGCACGGCACCGGCGGCGCCGTAGATCCAGGGGCGGGTCCGAGACACCGGGGCTCCTCTCGTGCGGGCGCGCAGGGTGTCCAGGGCGTCCGAGCGAGGCTCGACGCCTGAGACCGCGTCGGTCAGCAGGTCGCGTAGGTCCGGCCGGTCGGTCATGTCCACTCCTCCCGCTCCGCGCCGAGGTGCGCGCGCAGCGTCGCCGCGCCCCGGGACGCGTGGCTCTTCACCGCGCCACGGCTGATGCCCAGGGTGCGGGCGATGGCGGCCTCGTCCAGGTCGACGTAGTAGCGCAGCGCCAGCACCTCCCGCTGCCGTCTGGGCAGTGCCCGCAGGGCGTCCAGCACCTGCGCCCTGCGCTCGGCGGCGAGGACGGTCGCGTCGGCTCCCGGCTGAGGAGGGACCTGCCGCGGCAAGTGCCGCCGCTCCACGCCGCGCCGCCGCAGCGCCGACCGGGCCCGGTTGAGCACCGTCTGCCGCAGGTAGGCGAGCGCCCGCTCCGGGTCGCGCAGCCGGCCCCAGCGGCCGTGCATGGCCACGAAGGCGTCCTGGACCACCTCCTCGGCGGTCTCGCGGTCCCGGACCAGCAGCACGGCCAGCCGGAGCAGCCCGCGGTAGTGGGCGGCGTACAGCCGCTCCAGCGCCTGGTCGGCGCCGAGGCTCGCGTCGAGGCGCGGGTCGGTCACGGACGTCACCGGCGGCTCTCCTCCCCGGCTGGGCGTCGCGGCGAGCATGCTCACGGTAGTCAGACGCGCAGCCCTTCCCTCGGGTTTACACGCCGTAGGGTGCGGTTTCATGAGCGACTCGCACTCCGACAGCTGCCTGTTCTGCCAGATGGTGTCCGGCACGATCACTCCGGACGTCGTCGCGGAGACCGAGACCACGCTCGCCTTCCGCGACATCAACCCCCAGGCGCCGGTGCACGTGCTGGTGGTGCCGAAGGTGCACCACACCGACGCCGTGGCGCTGACCGAGCACGAGCCGCAGGTCATGGTCGACCTGGTCCGGACCGTCGCCACCGTGGTGGAGCAGGAGGACCTCGGTGCGGGCTACCGGCTGGTGTTCAACACCGGGGCGCTGGCGCACCAGACCGTGTTCCACGCGCACTGCCACGTGCTGGGCGGCCGGGCGATGGGCTGGCCGCCCGGCTGAGCGCCCCGGGCGGTGCGTCGTACGCCGGGGAATCGACCGGGCTCACCAGCCGGACCTCCCGTAGCATGGAGGGGTCCACGTCCGCGGAACCCGGGAGGCCGGCCCACCAGGCCCTCTATGAGCTACGACGACCATCCCCAGCACACCATCGTGGTGCCGAGCAGCATCAACATGGTCTCCCTGCTGGGCCCTCGCGACGAGCACCTGTCCCTCATCGAGAAGGCCTTCGACGCCGACGTCCACGTCCGCGGCAACCAGGTCACCCTCCGCGGCGACTCCGCGGAGGTGGCCCTCGCCGAGCGGCTTCTCGACGAGCTGGTCACAATCATCCGCACCGGCCAGCCGCTCACGACGGAGACCGTCGAGCGGGCCATCGGCATGCTCCGCATGGAGACCAAGGAGCGGCCGGCCGACGTCCTCAGCCTGAACATCCTGTCCAACCGCGGACGCACCATCCGGCCCAAGACGCTGAACCAGAAGCGGTACGTCGACGCCATCGACAAGCACACCGTGGTCTTCGGCATCGGCCCGGCCGGCACCGGCAAGACCTACCTGGCCATGGCCAAGGCCGTCCAGGCGCTCACCGCCAAGCAGGTCAACCGGATCATCCTCACCCGCCCGGCGGTGGAGGCCGGCGAGCGGCTCGGGTTCCTGCCCGGCACGCTCAGCGAGAAGATCGACCCCTACCTCCGCCCGTTGTACGACGCCCTGCACGACATGCTCGACCCGGAGACCATCCCCAAGCTGCTCGCGGCCGGGACGATCGAGGTCGCCCCGCTGGCGTACATGCGCGGACGCACCCTCAACGACGCGTTCATCCTCCTCGACGAGGCGCAGAACACCTCACCGGAGCAGATGAAGATGTTCCTCACCCGGCTCGGGTTCGGCTCCAAGATCGTGGTCACCGGCGACGTCACCCAGGTGGACCTGCCTACGGGCGTGCAGTCCGGGCTGCGAGTCGTGGAGAGCATCCTGACCGGCATCGAGGACGTGTCCTTCAACCGGCTGACCAGCCACGACGTGGTCCGGCACAAGCTGGTCGGGCACATCGTGGCGGCCTACGACTCCTACGAGGCGTCCCAGGGCTACGCCGGAGCGGTGAAGGGCCCCGACCTGGCCGACCGGCACCGCGGCCAGCGCGGCCACCGTGGCTGATGTGGCTGATGTGGCTGACGTGAACGGCGAGGGGTCGGGTGACCACTAGGTGAGCGTCGAGGTGCTCGACGAGTCCGGGGCCGGCGCGGACGGCGTCGACGTCAGGCGGCTCTCGACGCTGAGCCGGTTCGTGCTGGACCGGATGCGGGTGCACCCGCAGGCCGAGCTGTGCGTCAAGCTGGTCGACGAGCCGACCATGACCGAGCTCAACACGCGGTGGATGGACGCGTCCGGGCCCACCGACGTGCTGGCGTTCCCTATGGACGAGCTGCGCCCGGGGCTGGTCGACGAGGAGCCCGAGGAGGGGGTCCTGGGCGATCTCGTGCTGTGCGTGGCCGTGGCGCAGCGCCAGGCCGAGGAGGCGGGGCACCCGGCCGCCGACGAGGTCGACCTGCTCACCGTGCACGGCATCCTCCACCTCCTCGGCTACGACCACGCCGAGCCGGCCGAGCACGCCGAGATGTTCGGCCTGCAGGGCCGGCTGCTCGACGCCTGGCGGGGCGAGCGCCGGTGAATCCCAGCGACACCTGGCTCCTGGTGTCGGCCGCCGTGCTGGTGCTGGTCGCCGGCCTGTTCAGCAGCGCCGAGGCCGCGCTCGCCGCGGTCTCCAAGGTCCGCGCCGACCAGCTGCTCGCCGACGGACGCTCCGGCGCCGCCAGGCTGCGGTCCCTCGCCGAGGACCCGCCGCGCTACCTCAACACCGCGCTGTTCATGCGCATGCTCTGCGAGATCACCGCCATCGTCCTGGTCACGGAGGTCCTGGTCGCCGGCGACCCGGCCGGGCTGCCCCTGGACTCGTCCTGGGCCGGCGCGGTGACCGCAGTCGCGGTCATGCTGGTCGTCTCGTTCGTGGCCATCGGGGTGGGGCCTCGCACGATCGGCCGGCAGCACGCCGAACGCGTGGCGCTGGCCTCCGCAGGACCGGTGGTCCTGCTCACCCGGGTGCTCGGTCCGCTGCCCCAGACGCTGATCGTGGTGGGCAACATGATCACGCCGGGCCGCGGCTTCAGCGAGGGACCCTTCGCCTCCGAGGCCGAGCTGCGCGAGCTGGTCGACCTGGCGGAGGCCAGCCAGGTCATCGAGTCCGGTGAGCGGCGGATGATCCACTCGGTGTTCGAGCTCGGCGACACCATCGCACGCGAGGTGATGGTGCCGCGCACCGACATGGTCTTCGTCGAGCGCGGCAAGCGGCTGCGGCAGGCCATGTCGCTCGCCCTGCGCAGCGGCTTCAGCCGGATCCCCGTGGTGGGGGAGAGCCTCGACGACATCGTCGGTGTCGCCTACCTGAAGGACGTCACGAAACGCGTGTTCGACAACCACGAGGCGGAGTCGACCGAGCGCGTCGAGAGCGTGATGCGCCCGGTGATGTTCGTGCCGGACTCCAAGCCGGTCGACGTGCTGCTTCGCGAGATGCAGGCCGAGCGCAAGCACGTGGCGGTCGTGGTCGACGAGTACGGCGGCACCGCCGGCCTGGTCACGATCGAGGACATCTTGGAGGAGATCGTCGGGGAGATCGCCGACGAGTACGACCAGGGCGGCGACGAGGTGACCCGGCTGACCGAGGGCGTCGTGCGGCTGAGCTCGCGGTTCCCGGTCGACGACCTGGTGGACGTGTGCGGGGTCGCCATCGAGGACGACGACGTCGACTCCGTCGGCGGTCTGATGGCCAAGCACCTGGGGCGGGTGCCGATCCCCGGCTCCGCGGTCGAGGTGGATGGGCTCCGGTTCGAGGCGGAGGCTCCGGCGGGCAGGCGCAACCGCATCGGCACCGTGCTGGTCAGCCGGGCCGAGCCCCAGCCGGAGCAGGCCGAGGTGCCCGCCGAGGAGGGAGCCAGGCATGGCTGAGCCCGCCACCGGCCCTGGCGAGCCGGACGCCGAGGACCGGAAGCTGGTCGTCCTGGCCCGCTCCGCGCGCTCCCGCACCCGTGCGGCCGAGGGCGCGGCGGTGCGCGACACCGACGGCCGCACCTACGCCGCCGCGACGGTGGACCTGCCCTCGCTGCATCTGTCCGCCCTCGCCGGGGCGGTCGCGATGGCCGTCTCGGCCGGGGCGGCAGGGCTCGAGGCGGCGGCGGTCCTGGGCGAGGCCGGCACCCTCCGCGGGGACGACCTCGCCGTGCTGCACGACGTCGCCGGGCCGGGCGTGGCGGTGCTGCGGGCCGGTCCCGACGGGTCGGTCGCCGAGACCCGGACCACCTGAGCGGCGCGGCGCTCCGGGTCGATAACGTTGGTGCCCATGACAGGTGTGGTGGGGTGGGCCGCGCACGCCGAGGCGGTGCGCAGGCTGCAGGCGTCGTACGCCGCCATCCCCCCGGACGCCCCGGTGCGGCTGGCGAAGCCGACCACGAACCTGTTCCGCGCCCGCGCCGCCACCGACGCGCCGGGCCTGGACGTCTCCGGGCTGCGCGGGGTGGTCGAGGTCGACCCCCAGCGAGGCACCGCGGACGTTCAGGGCATGTGCACCTACGAGGACCTCGTCGACGCCACCTTGCCGCACGGGCTGGTCCCGTTGGTGGTGCCCCAGCTGCGCACGATCACGCTCGGCGGAGCGGTCACTGGGCTCGGGATCGAGTCGACGTCGTTCCGCAACGGCCTGCCGCACGAGTCCGTGCTGGAGATGGACGTGCTGACCGGCGCCGGCGAGGTCGTGGCCACCAAGCCGGGCGACCCGCTGTTCGAGGCGTTCCCCAACTCCTACGGCTCCCTCGGCTATGCCACCCGGCTGCGTATCGAGCTCGAGCCGGTCCCGGCGTACGTCGAGCTGCGGCATCTGCGCTTCGACGACCTCGACGACCTCGCGGCGGCGGTCGCCCGGGTCGTCGGCGACCGGGTGTGGGACTCGCAGCAGGTGGACGCGGTCGACGCGGTGACGTTCGACCCTGCGGAGTCCTACCTCACCCTGGCGACCTGGACCGAGGGTGAGCCCGGCGCGCTGCCGACCAGCGACTACACCGGCCAGGACATCTACTTCCGCTCCCTGCAGCAGCGACAGGGCGACCGGCTCACGATGCAGGACTACCTGTGGCGCTGGGACACCGACTGGTTCTGGTGCTCGGGTGCGTTCGGGCTGCACGATCCCCGGGTCCGCCGGCTCTGGCCGAGGCGCTGGCGGCGCAGTGACGTCTACCAGCGCCTTGTCGGCCTGGACCGGCGCCTCGGGGTGGTCCGCCGGCTCGACGAGCGCAAGGGACTGGCGCCACGGGAGCGGGTGATCCAGGACATCGAGGTCCCGGTCGGGCGGCTGCCGGACTTCCTGCGCTGGTTCGACGAGGAGGTGGGCATGCGGCCGGTATGGCTGTGCCCGCTCCGGCTGCGCCGGGACACGCCCTGGCCGTCGTACCCACTGGCTCCCGGCACCACCTACGTCAACGTCGGCTTCTGGGGCACCGTGCACGTCGCGCCGGGCCGGCAGGAGGGGGACGTCAACCGCGCGGTCGAGGCGGCGGTGACCGCGCTCGGTGGGCACAAGTCGCTGTACTCCGACGCCTACTACGATCCCCAGACGTTCGCCCGGCTCTACAACACGGCCAACCTGGACGCAGTCAGGCGGGTCACGGACCCCGACGGCCGGCTCACCGGCCTCTACGACAAGGCGGTGAGGCGCCGATGAGCAGCCAGCCCAGCACACCATCCATCCCCGTCGCCGAGGCGCTCGACCAGCTGCTGGCCGTGCCCATGACGGTGCGGTTCACCGCCTACGACGGGAGCGCCACGGGCCCGGAGGACTCCCAGGTCCACCTGCACCTGGCCTCCCCGCGAGGGCTGTCCTACCTGGTCACCGCGCCGGGTGACCTCGGCATGGCCCGGGCCTACGTCAGCGGGGACCTGCGGCTCGACGGCGTGCACCCCGGCGACCCCTACGAAGCGCTGGCCCGGCTGAAGGACAACATGCGGTTCCGCACGCCCAGGCCCGGCGAGGCGCTGAGGCTGCTGCGCGGTCTCGGCCTGGCCAACCTGGTGCCGCCCCCACCCCCGCCCGAGGAGGCGGTGCCCCGGCTGCGGCGGGTGCTGGAGGGGCTGCGGCACACGCGGGCCCGTGACGCCGACGCGATCTCCCACCACTACGACGTCTCCAACCGCTTCTACGAGCTGGTGCTCGGGCCGTCGATGGCCTACACGTGCGCGGTCTACCCGACCGCCGACGCCACGCTCGAGGAGGCACAGGAGGAGAAGTTCGACCTGGTCTGCCGCAAGCTCGGCCTTCGCCCCGGGATGCGTCTGCTCGACGTCGGCAGCGGTTGGGGAGGCATGGTGCGCCACGCGGTGAAGCAGTACGGCGTCACCGCGGTCGGTGTCACCCTGTCCCGCCAGCAGGCCACCTGGGCGCAGGAGGCGATCAAGCACGACGGCATCGACGACGCGGCCGAGGTCCGGCACGGCGACTACCGCGACGTGACCGAGGACGGCTTCGACGCGGTCAGCTCCATCGGCCTCACCGAGCACATCGGGGTGCGCAACTACCCGGCGTACTTCGGCTTCCTGCGCGACCGGCTACGCCCCGGCGGGCGGCTGCTCAACCACTGCATCACCCGGTCGCACAACCGCCGCCAGTCCGCCGGCCAGTTCATCGACCGGTACATCTTCCCCGACGGCGAGCTGACCGGGTCGGGCCGGATCATCACCGAGATCCAGGACGCCGGGCTCGAGGTGCGCCACGAGGAGAACCTCCGCGAGCACTACGCGCTGACCTG
>JBIOYO010000142.1:0-2642 GCA_044870175.1 Nocardioidaceae bacterium
GCCCAGGTCGATGTCGAGAACGTGGGGCCGGCTCCGTCCCCGGGGTGAGCGCGACCAGGATGGGTCGCACCAGCACCGAGGAGAACCACGATGGCCAAGTATCTGTTGCTCAAGCACTACCGCGGCGCTCCGGCCGCGGTGAACGACGTGCCGATGGACCGGTGGACACCGGAGGAGATCTCGGCCCACGTGCAGTACATGGGAGACTTCGCGGCCCGGCTCGAGGGCACCGGTGAGTTCGTCGACGGTCAGGCGCTGGCTGCCGAGGGGACGTGGGTGCGGTACGACGGCGAGGGTCGCCCGCCGGTCACCGACGGGCCGTTCGCGGAGACCAAGGACCTGATCGCCGGCTGGATGGTGGTCGACGTGGACACGTACGAGCGCGCCATCGAGCTGGCCGGGGAGCTGTCCGCGGCGCCCGGGGCGGGCGGGCAGCCGATCCACGAGTGGCTGGAGGTGCGCCCGTTCCTGGCTGCGCCGCCCACCATCACGGAGTGACCGCTGCCGTGGACGAGGTGCTGCTGCGGAGCCTGACGCCGAGCGTGCTCGGGATCCTGGTCCGCCGCGGCGCCGACTTCGCGGCGGCCGAGGACGCCGTGCAGGACGCGCTGGTCGAGGCGGTCCGGGTCTGGCCCGGCGACCCGCCGCGGGACCCCAAGGGCTGGCTGGTGACGGTGGCCTGGCGCCGGTTCCTCGACGCCACCCGGGCCGAGGCGGCCCGCCGCCGGCGTGAGGACCTGGTCGAGGAGGAGCCGGTGCCCGGGGCCGCGCCCGAGGTGGACGACACGCTGCAGCTGTACTTCCTGTGTGCGCACCCGGGCCTGACGCCGTCGTCGGCGGTCGCGCTCACGCTGCGCGCGGTCGGCGGGCTGACCACCCGCCAGATCGCCCTGGCCTACCTGGTGCCCGAGGCGACCATGGGCCAGCGGATCAGCCGGGCCAAGCGCACCGTCTCCGGGGTGCGGCTCGACCGGCCCGGTGACGTCGCCACCGTGCTCCGCGTCCTGTACCTGATCTTCAACGAGGGGTACTCCGGCGACGTCGACCTCGCCGCCGAGGCGATCCGCCTCACCCGGCAGCTCGCCACCGTCGTCGACCACCCCGAGGTGGCGGGGCTGCTCGCGCTGATGCTGCTCACCCACGCCCGCCGCGCCGCCCGCGTCGCGCCCGACGGAAGCCTGGTGCCACTGGCCGAGCAGGACCGCGGCCGGTGGGACACGAAGGCGGTCGCCGAGGGCGTGGCGATCCTGCAGGCCGCCCTGGCCCGCGACCGGCTGGGCGAGTTCCAGGCCCAGGCCGCCATCGCGGCACTGCACGCCGACGCGGCCACCGCCGCGGAGACCGACTGGGTGCAGATCGTGGAGTGGTACGACGAGCTCACCCGGCTGACCGACAGCCCCGTCGTGCGGCTCAACCGCGCGGTGGCCGTCGGGGAGGCCGACGGACCGCGCGCCGGCCTGGCGGCGCTCGCGGCGCTGGACGACTCCCTGCCCCGCCACGCCGCGGTGGCGGCGTACCTCCACGAGCGAGACGGCGACCCGACGACCGCCGCACGCCTGTACGCCGAAGCGGCCGGAAGGGCGACCAACCTCGCCGAGCGCGACCACCTCACCCGCCAGGCCGCCCGGCTCAACTCCAGGCACCCTCGATGACGGGTTGCGCACAGGTCCCTCCACTGCATTCCGCGCACGTGCGCCACGGCGCGCACCGGAGAGACCGCAGCCGCCCATGCGGGGCAGTTTCGGTTGTCAAGGAAGGAGGTCCAGATAGTTCTTGCGCGCTGGCATGGCGTGGATGACCATCTCGTCACCGCTTTCGAAGACCAGTACCACGGTTTCAAGCAAGCGACCTCGGGTGTCGAATCCCAAGCGCAGCTCCCGTTCCGGCGGACCGTGCTCGTCGAGGGGCTCGACCCACAACGACCACGCCGCAGCCTGGGTCGCATCCTCGGCGGAGACGCGGTGCCTGAGCGCGCTCTGGTGGACCTTCACGCAGCGAAGTGGGCCAGGGCGACTCGGATGGCTTCGGACCTGCTCATGTCCTTCTTGGCTGCTGCCGCATCCAGCGCGTGGAGTTCCTCGGCTGTCAGCCGGACGGCCACTACTTGCATGGGCTCAGCCCCTCGACCAGGGCGCCCACGGCCGCGACGCTTGAGCTCCTCGACGTCGTAGCCTGCTTCGGCTTCGTCGGCCCACTCCTGGATCTGCTCCTCGCTCACCACCCACATATCGTATAACAAAAACTGCGGCCGTTCGGGGTAGGGGGAGCACGCGCACGGTGATCGGCATGGTGGCGCGCATGCGTCCTTGCGGCCCAGCTGGTTTGAGTGGACGGGCTTTGGCCTCTACCGACTCCGGCTCCGGACCGTCGAGGCTCAAGGCATGGCGGTCTCCGGAACGTCATGCCTGCCGTGTCGCGGCCTCGGGGTGGTCGCGCTTGTCCTCGGACTCGTCGCCTCGCTCCTCCTGGTCGGGCCGGCGTCGGCGGCCGCGCCGGGCGACGACGCGGTGGCGAACATGGTCGCGACGTACCGCGAGCGGATCCCCGAGCTGATGGCCGAGCAGGACGTTCCGGGCTTGTCGGTCGCGGTCGCCGACCGCGACCGGGTGCTATGGGCCGAGGGCTTCGGCGACCGGGACGAC
>JBIOYO010000143.1:0-5469 GCA_044870175.1 Nocardioidaceae bacterium
CGTCCGGGGAGCCCGGCTCGGCGCGGCCGGTGGACGACCGGGCCTCGTGGGCGAGCGTGCTGATCCGTCGCGCGACGAAGTCGCCGTAGGCCTCACCCGACGCAGCCGCCGCGTGACCGGTCAGCGTCTCCAGCTCCGAGGCCGGATGCCTGCGGCGCCGCATCGCGTCGCGGACCGAGCGACCGATGCCGATGCAGACATACGTCTGGTCCCCGACGTGCACGTCGAGGGTCTGCCGCACCGAGACCCGGTCGATGCGGACCAGCGGCACGTACGTGTCCGACAGGGCGTTGCGGAGCACCAGCAGCCCCCGGTCGTGCAGCACCGCCGCGCGGGGCCGGAGCATGGCCGCCCACACGACCGCGGCGGCGAGCAGCATGCCGAGGGCGACCCGCAGCGAGGCCAGCCCCGGGTCCTCCAGGACCGCCCAGCCCGCCCCCGCGCAGAGCAGGACCAGCCCGGTCCAGCCGACCGCCTGGCCGCTGGACGGCCGGAACGGCTCCACGGTGGTTCCTGGGGGCATACGCACAGGAATACCAGGTGCGTGGGTCGGGCCTATGCTGACCCGATGAGCGTCACCGTGGGTCTCGACGTCGGCCAGGTGACCGCCTCCGACGCCGCGCTGCGCACGTTCCTGCACGGGCTGCCCGGCGTCGACCAGGTGGGCGCGGAGGCGCGGGCGGCCACCCTGGCCACCCGGTCGGTGAAGACGACCGCGAAGGCCTGGGCCCTGGACATGGCCGTGCGGATGGTGGACCTGACCACGCTGGAGGGCCAGGACACACCGGGCAAGGTCCGCGCCCTGTGCAGCAAGGCGGTCCGGCCCGACCCCACCGACCCGGCCTGCCCGTCCACGGCGGCGGTGTGCGTCTACTCCGACCTGGTCGCCGTGGCGAAGCAGGCGCTGGCCGGCAGCACGGTGAAGGTGGCCGCGGTTGCGACCGCGTTCCCCAGCGGTCGCGCGACGATGGCGGTCAGGCTGGCCGACACCCGCGACGCGGTCGCGGCCGGCGCTGACGAGGTGGACATGGTGATCGACCGCGGGGCGTTCCTGGCCGGGCGGTACCTCGAGGTGTACGACGAGGTCGTCGCCGTCCGCGAGGCGTGCGGGACCGCGCACCTCAAGGTGATCCTGGAGACCGGTGAGCTGCAGACCTACGACAACGTGCGCCGCGCGTCGTGGCTGGCCATGCTGGCCGGCGCTGACTTCGTCAAGACCTCCACGGGCAAGGTGCAGCCGGCGGCCACGTTGCCGGTCACGCTGGTGATGCTGGAGGCGGTCCGCGACTGGCTGGCGCTCACCGGCCGCATGGTGGGGGTCAAGCCCGCCGGGGGGATCCGCACCAGCAAGGACGCGCTGCGCTACCTGGTCACGGTCAAGGAGGTGGCCGGCGACGCCTGGCTCGACCCGGCCTGGTTCCGGTTCGGCGCCTCCACCTTGCTGGGCGACCTGCTGATGCAGCGCATGCGCCAGAGCACCGGTCGGTACTCCGGCCCCGACTACGTGACGGTGGACTGAGCCGATGACGTCGAGCAGCCCCTTCGAGTACGCTCCCGCCCCGGAGTCCCGGTCGGTGGTCGACATCTCCTCGTCGTACGGGCTCTTCATCGGCGGCGACTTCACCGACCCCGCCGAGGGCGGCTCGTTCAAGACCATCTCGCCGGCGACCGAGGAGGTGCTCGCCGAGGTCGCGGAGGCGTCGGAGGCGGACGTGGACGCCGCGGTGCGGGCGGCCCGGCGCGCGTACCAGCGCATCTGGAGCCGGACCAGCGGACGCGAGCGCGGCAAGTACCTGTTCCGGATCGCCCGCATCCTGCAGGAGCGGTCCCGCGAGCTCGCGGTGCTGGAGTCCCTCGACAACGGCAAGCCGATCCGCGAGTCCCGCGATGTCGACATCCCGCTCGCCGCGGCGCACTTCTTCTACTACGCCGGGTGGGCGGACAAGCTGGAGTACGCCGGGTTCGGCCCCGGCCCTCGGCCGCTCGGAGTGGCCGGCCAGGTCATCCCCTGGAACTTCCCACTGCTCATGCTGGCCTGGAAGATCGCCCCGGCGCTCGCGTGCGGCAACACCGTCGTGCTCAAGCCGGCCGAGACCACCCCGCTGACCGCGCTGCTGTTCGCCGAGATCTGCCAGCAGGCCGACCTGCCGCCCGGAGTGGTCAACATCCTCACCGGCGCGGGCGAGACCGGCCGGGCGCTGGTCGCGCACCCCGGCGTGGACAAGGTGGCGTTCACCGGGTCCACCGAGGTCGGGCGACAGATCGCCCGCGCCGTCGCCGGCACCGACAAGCGGGTCACCCTGGAGCTCGGCGGCAAGGCGGCCAACATCGTCTTCGACGACGCGCCGTTGGACCAGGCCGTCGAGGGCATCGTCAACGGCATCTTCTTCAACCAGGGGCACGTGTGCTGCGCCGGCTCGCGGCTGCTGGTGCAGGAGTCCGTCGCCGAGGACGTGCTGGACCGGCTCAAGCGGCGGATGAGCACCCTGCGGGTCGGGGACCCGCTGGACAAGAACACCGACGTCGGCGCGATCAACTCCGCCGAGCAGCTGGCCAGGATCCGCGCGCTGTCGGAGGTCGGCGAGGCCGAGGGCGCCGGACGGTGGTCGCCGCCGTGCGAGCTGCCGAGCAACGGCTTCTGGTTCCCGCCGACGGTGTTCACCGGCGTGTCCCAGGCGCACCGCATCGCGCGGGAGGAGATCTTCGGCCCGGTGCTGTCGGTGCTGACGTTCCGGACCCCCGCGGAGGCGGTCGAGAAGGCCAACAACACGCCGTACGGGCTCTCCGCCGGGGTCTGGACCGACAAGGGCTCGCGCATCTTGTGGGCCGCGGCCCGGCTGCGGGCCGGCGTGGTGTGGGCCAACACGTTCAACAAGTTCGACCCCACCTCGCCGTTCGGCGGCTACAAGGAGTCCGGCTACGGCCGAGAAGGCGGCCGGCACGGGCTGGAGGGGTACCTCCGGTGAGCGAGCGGGGCGAGCCGGCGAGCCCGGCCAGGCGACCACAGGCCACCGCACCGCCGCGCCGGCGACCACGAGCTGCCGCACACCGCACGGCAACGCCGGGCCACCGTCGGCAGGCCATGCCGTGGCCAACGGGACGGGGGCGGGCATCGTGACCCGGCTCGATGTGCGCAAGACCTACAAGCTGGCGATCGGCGGGGCGTTCCCTCGCTCGGAGTCCGGCCGCTCCTACCCGGTGTACGACGCCACGGGCCGGTTCGTCGCGAACGCGGCCTCCGCCTCGCGCAAGGACGCCCGCGACGCGGTGGTGGCCGCGCGCAAGGCGTTCCCCGGCTGGGCGGCCAGGACGCCGTACAACCGCGGCCAGGTGGTCTACCGGGTCGCCGAGGTGCTGGAGGGACGGCGCGCGCAGCTGGCCGAGGAGGTGCGGCGCGGCGAGGGGTCGACCCGTCGGCAGGCCGAGGCCGCGGTGGACGCGGCGACCGACCGGCTGGTGTGGTACGCCGGCTGGGCCGACAAGCTCGCCCAGGTCGTCGGCGGGACGAACCCGGTCGCCGCGCCGTACTTCGACTTCTCCCTGCCCGAGCCGACCGGGGTGGTGGCGCTGCTCGCCCCGCAGCGGTCCTCCCTGCTCGGCCTGGTCAGCGTGGTGGCGCCCGTGGTGGTCACCGGCAACACCTGCGTCGTGGTCGCGTCCCGCGACCGTCCGCTGCCGGCGGTGACCTTCGCCGAGGTGCTGGCCACCTCCGACGTGCCCGGCGGCGTGGTCAACGTGCTCACCGGCGAGCCGGCCGACACCGCCCCCACCCTGGCCGCGCACCTCGACGTCAACGCCCTCGACCTCGGCGGTGCCGCCGGCGACCCGGACGCGGCGCGGTCGCTGGAGGAGGCGGCGGCGGAGAACCTCAAGCGCGTCCGCCGCCCCCCCGCCACCGAGCCCGACTGGTCCGACCCACCCGCCCTCGACGCCATGACCTGGGCCCTGGAGACCAAGACCGTCTGGCATCCCGTGGGCACCTAGGCGCTCGCGGTCGGCGGGTTTGTGGCCGATGCCTGCACGAATGCCTGCTTGTGGCGCCATACCGCTGCGACACGCCGGCGGGAGCTGCAGTCATCGGCCACAAGCCGGCGACGCGGAGAGCCGCGGCCGCGCGCCGGCTTCCGTCCACAGACGGGTTCCTGCCGAAGCTGTCCACAGTTCTCGGCGCGGCCGGCTACGGAAGGCCGGCCACCGACACGCTGGCCGTCATGCGTGCGGAGCGAGACGTGGTGGTCGGAGAGGTACGGCGGACCGGGTGGAGCCGGGTGGCGCACGGGCTCTACCGACGGGAGGCGACGGCGCAGGAGCGGCTCGCCGACCTGACCGCCTGGCAGCAGGTCCTGCCTGCCTCCGGGTGCCTGACCCACCTGACGGCCGCGGCGCTCCATGGCCTGTGGCTGCCTCCGTTGCCCGAAGGGCTGCCGGTGTTCGTGAGCCAGAGCAAGCACGAGGTCCGGCCGAAACGCCCCGAGGTCAAGGCGATGCGGCATACGAAGCCGATCGCCTCGGCCTGGCACGGGGAGCTGCGGGTGGCCGTGGTCGACGAGGCACTGCTCGTGTGTGCCCGGCACCTGGGGCTGCTCGACCTGGTGGTCCTCGGCGACTCGGCCATCCACCTCGGCCTCACCACCGTGGCGGCGCTGCGGGCGTCCGCGAGCCGGAGGCGGTGGGGAGCGGCACGGCTCCAGTACGCCGTGGGCTGGATGGACGGCCGCTCGGAGTCCCCGTGGGAGTCGCTGCTGCGGGTGTTCCACCGGTCGTGCGGCGTGCCCGTGGTCCCCCAGCACGTGGTGCACGATGACCGCGGTGGGTTCGTCGCCCGCGGCGACCTGTGGGTCGTGGGCAGCCGGATGCTGCACGAGTACGACGGCGGCGTACACCGCGAGCCCGAGGTGCACGCCGAGGACCTGCGCCGTGACCGACGGCTCACGCAGGCCGGCTGGCGGCGACGCGGATACACCGCCGTCGACCTGATGCGGCGCCCTCAGGTGGTGCTCGCCGACGCCGACGAGACCCTGGGCCGCCGGCACCGAGTCGACCGGCTGGACCCCTGGCTCGCCATGGTCGAGGAGTCGCTGTTCCACCCCGACGGACCCGACCTGCTTCTGCGCAGGCTGGGCGGCCGCTAGCACGGCGTACCAGCGGCGGCCCGTGCGCGCGCGGTTGTGTAGCACGGCGTACCACGCGGCCCGTGCGCGCGGTTGTGGCCGAGAACCTCAGCACTCCTCGGCGTGTCGTTGCAGGCAGCGGCCACAACCGGCCATCCGTGCAGGTATCGGCCACAAACTCGCCAGCCCGCCCGCTACTGCACCGCCTCCAAGACGGCATAGGCGGGTTTGACGACGGTGTCGATCAGGTCGAGGCGCTCGTCGAAGGGGGTGAACGCCGACTTCAGGGCGTTGATGGTGAACCAGCGCAGGTCGGCCATGCCGAACCCGAACGCGTCGGCCAGCACGGTCATCTCAC
>JBIOYO010000144.1:0-2762 GCA_044870175.1 Nocardioidaceae bacterium
GGCGGGCTCGCCCCGTCGCCGGCCCAGACCGCCAGCAGGAACAGCAGCGGCACCAGCAGCGCGGTGAGCTTCAGCCAGTACTGGAACGCCTGCACCAGAGTGATGCTGCGCATCCCACCGAAGAACACGTTGACCAGGACGACCACGGCGACCAGCGCGCCGCCGACCCACGGCTCCGTGCCGGCCACGGTGCGCAGGGACAGCCCGGCGCCCTGGAACTGCGGCATCAGGTACAGCCATCCGATCGCCACCACCAGCAGCGACGACACGCGCCGGGCCAGGCGGGACTCCAGTCGCCCCTCCGCGAAGTCCGGCAGCGTGTAGGCGCCGGAGCGGCGCAGCGGGGCGGCCACGAGCACGAGCAGCACCAGGTACCCCGCGGTCCAGCCGACCGGGTACCACAGCATGTCGGCCCCGAACGCGAGCACCAGGCCGGCGACGCCGAGGAACGACGCGGCGGAGAGGTACTCCCCGCCGATCGCGCTGGCGTTGAGCCCGGGACGCACAGACC
Organism: Nocardioidaceae bacterium; assembly: GCA_044870175.1. Taxonomy (GTDB): domain Bacteria; phylum Actinomycetota; class Actinomycetes; order Propionibacteriales; family Nocardioidaceae; genus JBIOUF01. Next base: position 512 of record JBIOYO010000144.1, read on the forward strand.
GGGAGGCGACGAAGAAGTCGCTGGTCGTGCGGGAGAACCGCCACCCGTACGCGCCCACCCCGAGCGTGGCCAGCGAGACCAGGGCGACCGCGACCAGCCCCGACGTCGAGGTCACCGGCGCTCCTCGCGCTCGATCGGCTCGACCACGGAGGTGAACGCCCGCTCGTTGCGCTCCGCCGCTCGCACGTACATCCAGCCGCAGCCGAGCAGGAACGGGTACACGGCGACGCCGAGCAGCAGCCACGGCAGGGGGACGCCGAGCAGCCGCGCGTCCACCGCGGCGGGCACCCAGAAGAACAGCAGCGGCAGCCCGGCCACGACCACCCCGACCACAGCCAGGACGCCGCCGGCCAGCCGGAGCTGGGCGTGCAGCAGGGAGGACATGTACATCTCGCCGACCCGGGTCTGGGCGTCGATCGCCGACACCGGCGTGACCCGGCGGGACCGCCGCGCCGTGGTCCTAGGGCTGGTGACCCGCACCCGCCGCGACGGGCCGGCGGGCTCGTGGGAGCCGTGCGGCCCGCTCACGACCGGCCCGGCTTCGCCCGTCTCACCAGCAGGTCGCGCAGCGCCCGGGTGTGCCGCCGTGACACGGTGAGCTCCTCCCCGCCGACCACCACGGTGCAGCGTCCCCCGTCCATCCGAACCTCCGCCACGTGGGCCAGGGCGACCAGGTGCGAGCGGTGGATCCGGACGAAGCCGGCCTCGCGCCACTCCTCCTCCAGCGTGGCGAGCGGCACCCTGATGAGCGGGCTGGCCGACGGCGTGTGCAGCCGGGCGTAGTCGCCGTGCGCCTCGACGTACCGGACGTCGGAGCGCCGCACGAAGCGGGTCACGCCGCCCAGCTCCACCGGGATCGTGTCGTCGGCCTGCGCGTCGGCCGGGCGCGCGGACGACACCACGCGGCGCACGGCCTCGGCGAGCCGCTCGTCGCGGACCGGCTTGAGCACGTAGTCGACCACGTCGAGGGCGAACGCGTCGACCGCGTGCTGCTCGTGCGCGGTCACGAAGACCACCGCGGGGGGCTGCTTGAAGCGGCTCAGCACTCTGGCGAGGTCCAGGCCGCTCAGCCCCGGCATGGCGACGTCGCTGAACACCGCGTCGACCTGCTCCGCCTGGAGCACCCGCAGCGCCTCGGCCGCGGAGTCGGCGGTGACGACGCTGCCGACCCGCTCGTCGCAGCCGAGCAGCCAGGCCAGCTCGTCCAGCGCGGGCCGCTCGTCGTCGACCACCAGCACCCGCAGCGGCGCCGGCCTGCTCCGCTCGGTCATGCGCGGACTCCTGGGACGAACTTGGGCACCCGCACGATCACCCTGGTACCCGCTCCGAGCGCGGTCTCAACAACCAGCCCGTAGTCGTCGCCGAACGTCGAGCGGAGCCGGGCGTCGACGTTGCCGAGGCCGACCGAGTCGCTGGTGATGTCGCCGGCGAGGGCCCGGCGGACCTTGTCGGGGTCCTCGCCGACACCGTCGTCCTCCACGGAGATGACCGCCTCCTGGTCGCGGTCCTCGGCGACGATCTCGATGCGACCCGGTCCGGACTTGGCCTCCAGACCGTGCCGTACGGCGTTCTCCACCAGCGGCTGCAGGCACAGGAACGGGACCGTCACAGGCAGCACCTCGGGCGCGACCCGCAGCGTCACGTGCAGCCGCTCGCCGAAGCGGGCCTTCTCCAGCACCAGGTAGCGCTCGATCGACCGGAGCTCCTCGGCAAGCGTGGTGAACTCACCGTGCCTTCGGAACGAGTAGCGGGTGAAGTCGGCGAAGTCCAGCAGCAGGTCCCGGGCCCGCTCGGGGTCGGTGCGGACGAACGAGGCGATCGCGCTCAACGAGTTGTAGATGAAGTGCGGGCTGATCTGGGCGCGCAGCGCGCGGACCTCCGCCTCCATCAGCCGGGTGCGGCTGGCGTCGAGCTCGGCCAGGGCCAGCTGCCCGGACACCCAGGCGGCGACCTCCTCGACCGCCCGCACCATCCCGGCCCCGGCGCTGGGGGTGAACACCTGCAGGGTGCCGACGACCACGTCGTCGACGACCAGCGCGGTGACGACCGCGTGGCGTACCCCGCACCCCGGGTGAGCACACGGCAGGGCCCTGCGGTCATGCACCTCCGTCGCGCCGTCCGTGCCCTCGGCCAGCGCGGCGGCGAGCTCGCCGGCCTGGGGCGCGTGGTGCTGGTAGCTGCCGTCCCAGGCCAGGGTGCGGCCGGTGTCGGTCAGCACCACCGACGGCGCCGCGAGCAGCGTGCGCAGGTA
>JBIOYO010000145.1:0-6789 GCA_044870175.1 Nocardioidaceae bacterium
CCGACATCTGCCGCGGACACCTCGGCGCTCCGCGCGGCGACGCGGTCCAGCTCCGGCTCCTCGCCGGGGTCTTCCGCATCGTCCTGCGCGGAGACGCTCCGGAGCTGGAGCGCTTCTACCCCAGCCTGGGAGGCGCCGCGCCGCCCGACCAGGTCTGGCCCCCGTTCCGCGCTGTGCTCGCGGCGCAGGTCGAGGAGCTGCGGGGAGCGCTGGACCTTGCTCCCCAGACCAACGACACCACCACGGCCCACCGGTCCTGCTGCGCTGACTGTTCACCCTGGGCCTACCCTGGGCCTCGTGTCCGCCGGCGCAGCGCGCGATGAGGGCTGGCGCGTGCGCCCACCACGAGACGCCGACTTCGACCGGTGGCGGGCGTTGTACCGCGAGTACGCGGAGTTCTACCAGGTCGCGCAGACCGAGGATGCGACCACTCAGGTGTGGACGTGGATCCGCGACCCCCGGCACGAGCTGGCCTGCCTGCTGGTCGAGGACGACGGCGGCCGAGTCGTGGGGCTCGCCCACTACCGCCCCTTCGCCCGGCCGCTGGCGGCCAGCACGGGCTGCTTCCTCGACGACCTCTTCATCGACCCCGGACGGCGAGGGGCCGGCGCCGCCGACGCGCTGCTGGCGGCGCTGCGGGACCTGGCCGCCGGGCGCGGCTGGACCGTCGTGCGGTGGATCACCGCCGAGACCAACTACCGAGGACGGAGCGTGTACGACCGCCACGCGACGCGCACCGACTGGGTCACCTACGACATGTCCCCGTCGACCACGCAGGGCTGATCCATACCTGCGCTCAGCTCTGCAGGAAGCCGGTCTGTGACGAGGGTGCCGACGGCTGGGCGCCCTCGGCGTCTGGGACTCCCGGACCGCCGGAGCCGCCGCGGTGCCCGCCTCCGGCGTTCTCGGTGATGGTCTTCAGGTCCTTGCTCACCTCGAGCATCACCGGGGCGCCGCCCTTGGTGCCGGACACGTCATAGGACCCGTCCGGGTCCTTCCGCACACTCTGCACAGTCACCGCGGAGTCGTTCTTCTCCACCGCGCTGGTCACCTTCGTGAGCTCGGCTCCCGTGACCGGCGTGTCCGCGGATCCGGGCCCGCCGTCGCCGTCGCCGAAGCCCCGCCCCGGCCCTCCCGAACGCTCGGTCACGGTGGCCAGGTCCGCGCTCACCTCGAGCATCACCGGGGCGCCGCCCTTGGTGCCGAACACGTCATAGGACCCATCCGGGTCCTGCTGCACGGTCTCGACGGTCACGTCGGGGTCCTCAGCCTTCACCGCGTCCTTCACGCGGGTCAGCTCGGCGCCCGTCACGCGTGTGTGGTCGTGTCCCCCACGGCCGCCGAACCCGTGCCCGCCGTCGCCGTCCGGAGCCGTGTAGCCGTAGGCCGCGGTCGCCGCGCCGTCCGAGCCTTTCGACGACGCGACGTCGGCGATGGCGTTGCCGCCGACCAGCGCAACACCCAGCGTGGCCACGGCGCCGGCGGCGAGACCTACCTTCTTCGTGTTCATCTGCCTGCTCTCGAAGGCCAGGGAGGCGCCGGTCGCCTCCAACGGACTCCACCGAAGCCGCCGAACCTGTCAGGAGGCTGTCAAGGGGTTGGGTGGCGGCTGACACTCCGGCAACTCCTGACCCGCCCCGGGGAGGTCCGACCGCCCGACCGGGAGGGCCGGAAGTCCCCGACGGTACCGTGGCCGCGGAACCGCCTTGGCCAGCAGGCATGCGAAAGACGCGGCTGGTTGAACAGGCCACCACAACAGCGGGCGAAGCGGGGTTTCAGGTCGCCGGAGACGGTGAGGAGTCAAGGAGAGGTCCGGCGCAACAGGGGCCGTTCGGGGCTACCGATCGGCGGGTTATCGCCCTAGCGTCCGTACTGAGGGAAAACTAAGGAAACTGTCGCCGAGTAGAGCGGGGTGGACGAGTCCGATGCGGATTGTGGTCCTGGTCAAGTACGTGCCCGAACCAACGACGACCTGGCAGGTCGCCGACGACAAGACAGTGGACCGCGCCGGCATGGACGGGCGGCTCTCCGAGCTCGACGAGTACGCCGTCGAACAGGCGCTGAGCCTGGTGGAGAACGGGCTGGCCGCCACGGTGACCCACCTGACGATGGGCCCGGAGCGGGCGGTCGACGCACTCCGCAAGGCCCTCGCCATGGGCGGCGACGACGCCGTGCACGTCGTCGACGACGCGCTGCACGGGTCCGACGCGCTGAGCACGTCGCTGGTGCTGGCAGCGGCGATCGAGCGCCTCGGCTTCGACCTGGTCGTGGGCGGCATGTCCTCCACCGACGGCGAGATGTCGGTGCTACCCGCGATGCTCGCCGAGCGGCTCGGCGTCCCGATGGCCACGTTCGCCGGCTCGATCTCGGCAAGCGACGGCAAGGTCACCATCACCCGCGAGGCCGACCGCACGACCGACCAGGTCGAGGCCACCTTGCCGGCCGTCGTGTCGGTGACCGACCGCACGGGGGAGGCACGCTACCCCTCCTTCAAGGCGATCATGGCGAGCAAGAAGAAGCCGATCACCACGTGGACGCTCGCGGACCTCGGCGTCGACCCGAGCCGCGTGGGCACTGCCGGAGCCGCGACGGTGGTCCGCTCCGCGGCCCCCCAGCCGCCGCGTCAGGCCGGCGAGGTCATCGTCGACGAGGGCGACGCCGCGGTGCGCATCGCCGACTTCCTGGTTGCCCAGAAGCTGCTCTGACCCATCCCTAGGTAGAAGGAGAGATACGCGTGACCGAGGTCCTGGTTCTCGTCGAACGCAACGACGGCGTGGTCCGCAAGGCGTCCCTGGAGCTGCTCACCCTCGCCCGCAGGCTCGGTGAGCCGGCCGCGCTGGTCTGCGGTGACGGCGCCGACGACGCCGCGAAGACGCTGGGCGAGTACGGCGCCACCAAGGTGTACGCCGCCGACCGCGCCGACATGGCGGGTTCGCTGGTCGTGCCGAAGGTCGACGCACTGGTAGCGGCGGTGCAGCAGTCGTCGCCCGCCGCGGTGCTCGTCACCGCGGGCCCCGAGGGCAGCGAGGTCGCCGCTCGCGCGGCCTGCCGGCTCGACTCGGGGATCATCACCAACGCCACCGACGTAACCGCAGGCGACGGCGGCCCGCTGGTCACCCAGTCGGTGTTCGCCGGCACCTGGACCACGCAGAGCCAGGTCGTCCGCGGCACCCCGATCATCGCGGTGCGGCCGAACGCGGTGGCCCCGGAGCCGGCACCCGCCGAGCCCGTGGTCGAGTCCGTCGACCTCGACGGGTCGGGCGGCACGGCCGCGGCCACGGTGGTCGCCAGCACCGGCAAGTCCGGCACGGGACGCCCCGACCTGGCCGACGCCGCCGTAGTCGTCGCGGGCGGGCGCGGCATGGGCTCGGGCGAGGCGTTCTCGGTCCTGGAGGAGCTCGCCGACGCGCTCGGCGGGGCGGTGGCCGCGTCACGCGCCGCGACGGACCTCGGCTGGTACGCCCACGAGTTCCAGATCGGGCAGACCGGCAAGACCGTGACCCCGCAGCTCTACCTCGCCAGCGGCATCTCCGGCGCGATCCAGCACCGCGCGGGGATGGCGGGGTCTCGCACGATCGTCGCGGTCAACAAGGATCCCAAGGCGCCGATCTTCGGCATCTCCGACTTCGGTGTCGTCGGCGACGCGCACCAGGTGCTGCCGGCGCTCGTCGAGGAGGTCAAGCGGCGTCGCTAGCGGGTCTCCATCTCATCCCACCAACTGCCACGACACGGGAGACAACGTTGAGACTGGTGCGAAGTCACCGGCCCCGCCTCCGTTGCCCTCCTGAGGCGTGCCCGACCAGCCGTCCCCGGCGCTGTGCCTCCCTGGCCCAGCCTGCCGTGGGGCGGCTCGGCCGTCCCCAGCCCCCGACCAACTCCCCCGTCCCCCTTGGAGGCAGACCCTCATGACCACGACGACGAGCCCAGAGACCACCGTCGAGAGCACCGGCCACACCCTCGGCGGTTCGGGCCTGGACCTGCAGACCCTCACCATGATGCTCGAGGCGCTCAGCGACTTCGTGAGCGCGGCGCTGCCCGAGGCCCGGATGCTCGACCTGGACCGTGACGACGTCTGCCCCGAGGACACCGTCCGCGAGATGTGCAGCGACGCGCTCGGCGTCCAGCTGGTCTTCATCCCCGAGGAGTACGGCGGGATGGGCGGCGGCGCCTTCGACTCCTACCGGGTCTGCGAGCGGATGGCCCGCTTCGACATCGGCCTGGCCACGTCGGTCTTCGCGACGTTCCTCGGCAGCGACCCGGTCCTGATGGGGGGCACCGAGGAGCAGCGCAAGGAGTGGCTCGGCCGCATCGCCGAGGAGGGCATCGTCTTCGCGTACGGCGCCACGGAGCCCGAGGCCGGCAGCGACCTGGGCGCCATGACCACCACCGCCGACCGGGTGCCCGACGGCTACAAGATCAACGGCCGCAAGCAGTGGATCAGCAACGGCAACATCGCCGACGCCTACACGATCCTGGCGATGACCCCCGGGGGCCCGTCGTGGTTCGTGGTGGAGAAGGGCGCCGAGGGCTTCACCACGGCCCCGCACGAGGACAAGCACGGCATCCGGCTCTCCAACACCTCCGGACTGTTCCTCGACGACGTGGTCGTGCCCGCCGAGCGGCTGCTGGGCGGGGTCGAGGGCCGCGGGCTGGTCCAGGCCCAGCAGGTCTTCGGCTACACCCGGCTGATGGTCGCCGCCTTCGGCCTCGGCGGAGGTTGGGAGGCGGTCGACCGTGCCATCGCCTACTCCAAGCAGCGGACCCAGGGCGGCGCCCCGCTCAGCGAGAAGCAGGGCTACACCCACAAGCTGGTCGTGCCCCACGTCGTACGGCTGGAGGCGGCCCGCGCGTTCGTGGAGGAGACCGCCACGCGCATCGACGCCGGTGAGGGCGAGAACGGCGCGATGAACACCGAGGGCGCGATCGCGAAGTACCTCGCGACCGAGGCGGGCGTCGCGGCGGCCGATGCCGCCATCCAGGCGCACGGCGGCTACGGCTACACGCGGCCCTACATCGTGGAGAAGATCCGGCGCGACGTGCGCATCACGACGATCTACGAGGGCACCTCGGAGATCATGGAGATGACCATCGCCCGCGACCGCTGGCAGCAGCACCTGAAGACCCGGGGCGCGTACTACCGCGACCAGGCCGCCGGGGTGCGGGCGCTGCACGCGGCGCACCCGGCGATCGGCGCCGACACCGCCGCACTCGCCCTGGAGTGCCTCGCCGCGGTGCTCGAGGCCGCCCGGGTCGGCCGGTTGACCCGCAACCAGCACGTGCTGCTGCGGCTGGGCGAGCTGATCGCCGGCGCAGAGGGCGCCGCCGCCCTGGCCCGCAGGGCCGCTGCCGCCGCGTCCGGGACGCTGGTGGAGAAGGCCGACCGCCGGTTCGGCGCCGCCGGGCTCGCGCTGGTGAGCCGCGTCTACGCCCGCGAGGCGGCGCTCCGAGCGGCGGAGGAGGGCGTGCGCTGGGTGTCCGGGGCAGCCGACCCCGGCACCTCGACCGCGCTCGTCGCAGGTCTCCCGCTCGACCAGGTGCGGGCCGCCCAGGCCGGGCTGCTCGCCGACATGGACGCCGTCGCCGACGTCCTCTACGACCGTGCCTGACCCGCTCCCGACCCCACCCGGCTCGACAACCGCGTCCCACCCGGACGCACGAAGGACCCTCGATGTCTGAGTTCCCCACCTCACCGGTCGCCATCGTCGGGATGGCGGCGATCATGCCCGATGCGCCGGACGCCGACGCCTTCTGGGCGAACATCCGCGACGGCCGCTACTGCATCTCCGAGGTCCCCACGGAGCGGTGGGACCCCGAGCTGTACTACGACCCCGACCCCGCGGTGCCGGACAAGACCTACAGCAAGATCGGCGGCTGGGTCCGGGAGTACCCCTGGGACCCGCTGAGGTGGCGCCTGCCGATCCCGCCCAAGGTCGCCCAGCAGCTCGACATCGGCCAGCAGTGGTCGGTGTCCGCCGCCCGCTCGGCGCTCCTCGACGCCGGCTGGCCGAAGTGGCACATCGACAACGAGCGCGTCGCGGTCGTGTTCGGCAACGCCATCGGCGGCGACAAGCACTACCGCACCCAGCTCCGCGTCGAGTTCCCCGCCTTTGCCCGCGACCTCGAGGCGACTCCGGAGTTCGCGGCGCTGCCAGCCGACCTTCGCGCAGCCATCGTACGCAGCTGGCACGAGCGCTTTCTCGCGCACGAGCCGGAGATCACCGAGGACACCATGCCCGGTGAGCTGTCCAACGTGCTGGCGGGCCGGGTCGCCAACCTGTTCGACTTCCGCGGACCGAACTTCACCACCGACGCCGCGTGCGCCTCCGGGCTCGCGGCGATGAGCGCCGCCGTCCAGGGCCTCGCCATGGGCCAGTTCGACGCCGTCGTCACCGGCGGGATCGACCGCAACATGAGCGTCAACGGCTTCGTCAAGTTCTGCAAGATCGGCGCGCTCTCCGCCACGGGCACCAGGCCGTTCGACGCCGGTGCCGACGGGTTCGTCATGGGAGAGGGCGCCGCGGTCTTCGTCCTGCGCCGCCTGGCCGACGCCGAGCGCGACGGCAACCGGATCTATGCGGTGCTGCTCGGCCTGGCCGGCTCCAGCGACGGCAAGGGCAAGGGCATCACCGCGCCGAACCCGGTCGGCCAGCAGCTCGCGACCGAGCGGGCCTGGGTGAACGCCGGCCTCAAGCCCTCAGCGGCGTCCGCGATCGAGGCGCACGGGACCTCGACCCGCGTCGGCGACGCCGCCGAGCTGGCCAGCCTCACGGAGGTCTTCGGCAGCTCCGG
>JBIOYO010000146.1:0-5045 GCA_044870175.1 Nocardioidaceae bacterium
GCGGGCCGGTCCAGGGACAGGTAGTCCAGGCCGACGTCGAGCAGGAACCGCAGCCGCTCCTGGATCTCCTTGAGCACCCGCTCGGCGATCTGCCGCTCGCGGTCGGTGAGCTCGACGGTGCCGAGGAACTCCGCGGTCTCGGAGATCGACAGCGCGCAGACCTCGGCGATGTTGCGGCCCCCGATCGTCACCGCGACCGAGACCGGTTTGAGCCGGGTGCCCCGGCAGACCGGGCACGGCACCTCGCGCATGAAGCCCTCGAACCGCTCCCGGCTGGTGTCGGACTCGGCCTCGCGGTGCCGGCGCTCGACGTACGGGCGGACCCCCTCGAACGTCGTGTCGTAGGCGCGCTGCCGGCCGTAGCGGTTGACGTGCCGCACGTGCACCTTGGTGGGGTGCCCGTCCAGGATCGACCGCCTGGCCCGGGGCGGGAGGTCGCGCCACGGGGTGTCCAGGTCGAAGCCGAGCTCCTCGCCCAGCGCGCCGAGAAGCCGGATGAAGAAGTCGGCGACGTGCGCGCCGGACCACGGGCCGATCACCCCCTCGGCGAGCGTGCCGTCGGGGTCGGTGACGACCAGGTCGGGGTCGACCTCCATGCGCGTGCCGAGGCCGGTGCAGGCGGGGCAGGCCCCGAACGGGGAGTTGAACGAGAACGAGCGCGGCTCGAGCTCGTCGGTGTCGATCGGGTGGTCGTTCGGGCAGGCCATCCGCTCGGAGAACCGCTGCTCGCGGTGGGGGTCGCCGGCCGGCCGGTCGACGTAGTCGAAGACGACCAGACCGCCGGCCAGCCCGAGCGCGGTCTCCACCGAGTCGGTGAGCCGGCGGCGGGCGGAGTCCTTGGCCGCGAGCCGGTCGACGACCACGTCGACGTTGTGCTTGCGCTGCTTGTCCAGCGCCGGCGGGTCGGTGAGCGGGTGGGTCTCGCCGTCGACACGGACCCGGCTGAAGCCCTGGCTCTGCAGCTGGCGGAACAGCTCGACGTGCTCGCCCTTGCGGCCCCGGACCACGGGCGCCAGCACCTGGAACCGGGTGCCCTCCTCGCCGGCCAGCACCCGGTCGACGATCTGCTGCGGCGTCTGCCGCGAGATCGGCTCGCCACAGGTCGGGCAGTGCGGCCGGCCGGCCCGGGCGTACAGCAGCCGGAGGTAGTCGTAGACCTCGGTGATCGTGCCGACCGTCGAGCGGGGGTTCTTCGAGGTGGACTTCTGGTCGATGGACACCGCCGGCGAGAGGCCCTCGATGAAGTCGACGTCGGGCTTGTCCATCTGGCCGAGGAACTGGCGGGCGTACGCCGACAGCGACTCGACGTACCGGCGCTGTCCCTCGGCGAAGATCGTGTCGAACGCGAGGCTGGACTTGCCCGACCCGGACAGGCCGGTGAACACCACGATGGCGTCGCGGGGCAGGTCGAGCGAGACGTCCTTGAGGTTGTGCTCGCGGGCGCCGCGGATGATCAGCTGGTCGGCCACGGGAGGTTCCTCAGGCGGGGTGGGGTCGGGCAGCGGTTCGAACACGCGTTCGCCATCCTAGCCCGACCGGCCCAACGCCGGGCCGGTGGTGCCGGGGTGCGGTTGGATGAACGGCATGGGCAGGTCGCAGCTTCCTCATCTGGACGAGACACTGGTCGCGACGACACGGTATCTGGCGGCTCTGACAGTCCTGGACTCCTCCACCGCGCGAGCGCCGTCGGTGCTCCCGGGCTGGACCCGCGCCCACGTCGTGGGGCACCTGGCCCGCAACGCCGACGGCCTGGCCAACCTGCTGGTCGCCGCCCGGACCGGCGAGGACGTGCCGATGTACTCCTCCCAGCAGCAGCGCGACGCCGACATCGAGCGCACGGCAGGCCTGCCCTGGCCGGAGCTCCTCGACGACGCGCAGCGGTCCGCCCGGCGGTGGGCGGCGGCGGCCGAGGCGCTCCCCGACGGCCGGCTGGACGCCCCCGTGCGCAGGACGCCCGGTGCTGAGCCGTTCCCGGTGCGTCGCGTCGGCGTGCTGCGGCGTACCGAGGTCGAGGTGCATCACGCCGACCTGGGCACCGGCTACACCGCGCGGGACTGGTCTCCGGACTTCGTCGACGCGCTGATGAGACGGCGGGACCGCGAGCTGCGTGAGGCGGGCGTCGGGCTGACCCTGGTCGCCGACGACCTCGGCCGCACCTGGCGGACCGGACCCGGCCCCACCGTCCGGGGCCAGGCGGCGGACCTGCTGTGGTGGCTGCTCGGCCGGGGCGGAGGCGAGGGCCTCGTATGCTCCGACGCAACGCTTCCCGACCTCGGAGGATGGGTCTGATGACGTACACCGGACGGGTGCGGCCCGGCGGGCCCGCCGACGTGCGCGAGCTCGCGGAGATGGTCATCACCAAGATGTCCGTCGGCGACCTGGACAACAACGCCTACCTGCTTCGCTGCCGTCGCACCGACCGGCAGCTCCTCGTCGACGCAGCGGCCGAGCCGGACCGCCTGCTGCGGCTGGTCGGCCCCGACGGCCTGGACACCGTCGTCACCACCCACCGGCACTGGGACCACTGGCAGGGGCTCGCCGGCGTGGTCGCGGCTACCGGCGCCACCACCGTGGCCGGGCGGGAGGACGTCGACGGCATCCCGGTGCCGACCGACCGGCCCGTCGGCGACGGGGACGTGGTGACCGTCGGCGAGTGCTCGCTCGAGGTGATCCACGTCGTCGGCCACACTCCCGGCCACATCGTGCTGCTGTACGACGACCCGGAGGGCACCCCGCACCTGTTCACCGGCGACAGCCTCTTCCCCGGCGGCGTGGGCAACACCGAGCACGACCCGGCCCGGTTCGCGTCGCTGGTCCGCGACGTCAAGACCAAGCTCTTCGACCGGCTGCCCGACGAGACCTGGTTCTACCCCGGCCACGGCGACGACTCCACCCTCGGCGCAGAGCGCCCGCACCTTCCGGAGTGGGAGGCCCGCGGCTGGTGACGGCGGGTCGGCCCGCTTGTGGCCGATGCCCGCAGCCCTAGCCGCTTGAGGCCGGAGGCTGCGTGCCCGGCCGGCGTGTCGTTGCGGCCATCGGCCACAACGCGGGGGGGCGGCTCCGGACCGCGAGGGCCAGCGCCTCGTTGCAGGCTCTGTCGAGCGTCCAGGTCTCCCCACGCCGGCGGGCCCGGGCCAGCCGCGCCTCCCCGAGCTCGGCCCGCAGGGCCGCGAGCGACTCCGCACGCGCGGGCGCCTCGCTCGGCGGCACCGGCGTGCCGAGCTCGTCCCGGAGCCGATCCACCATGCCCAGCAGCGGCGCCGCCGAGGCGGCCAGGCCCAGTGCGGTCGCGGACCGCACCACCGCCTCCAGGACGCTGCAGACCCGCCACCGGTCGCCGACCTCGCGGTGCGTGCGCAGGGCGAGGCCCAGGCTGACCAGCGCGGACCCGTGGTCGCCCAGCTCCGCCGAGCGCAGGCCGAGCAGGTTGTGCGACCACCCCTGGCCCTCCGCGAAACCCAGCGCGTCGAAGGCCGCCAGCGCCTCGCCGAGCAGCGACCCCGCGGAGGCCAGGTCCCCGCGGTAGAGCGCGACCGCGCCGAGGTCCATCTGCGCCCAGGCCGCGCGCTCGTCGTCGCCGACCACCCGGGCCAGGCGGAACGCCTCGGTCGCCGCGAGCGCCGCCTCGTCCAGGTCGCCGCTCAGCCACCGGGCCAGCGCCTGGAGCTCCAGTGAGTGCGCCACGCCCCAGGTCTCGCCCACCCCTCTGAAGATCCCGGCCGCCTCGGCGTGCAGCCGCAACGCACGGGGGTAGTCGCCCTGCTCGCGGGCGATGCTGCCCAGGAGGGTGAGCGTCTCGGCACGGCCGACGGCGTCGCCGGTCTCGGCGTACAGGCGGGCGGCCCGGTCGCAGTAGCGGCGCGCCGGGCGGTAGTCGCACTGGTACATCGCCAGCGCGCCGCAGGCGGAGAGGACCGCGGCCTGCAGCTCCGGCCGGAGCCCGGTGTGCCGCAGGGCGTGCCGGAGCCAGGCCCGCCCCTGCGTGTACTGCCCGGTCAGGTAGCAGGGACGCCACAGTGCCACGGCGAGACGGCACTCCAGGTCGGCGGCGCCGGGCAGGGCGGCGAGATGGCCGAGCGCCGCCTGCAGGTTCTCCTCCTCACGGCGCAGGGTGAGCAGCCAGGTCGCCTGCGCGGCGCCCTTGAGATGCCGGGCAGCGGTCTCGGCGAGGTCGAGGAAGTAGCCGGCATGCCGGTCACGCCACGTCTCCGCCTCGCCGGACCGCTCGAGCCGCGACGCGGCGAAGGCGCGGACGGTCTCCAGCAGCCGGTAGCGGGTCCCGTCGTCTCCGTGCTCGACGCTGACCAGGGAGGCGCGGACCAGCTGCAGCAGCGGGCCCCGGGCGGAGCCGGCCTCACCGCTCACCGCGTCGACGGCCTCAGCGGAGAAGCCTCCCGAGAAGACGGAGAGGCCGTCCAGGAGCCGCCGGGCGCTCGGGCCGAGCAGCTCCGCGCTCCACTCCACCAGCCTCGCCAGGGTCACCTGCTCCGGGAGGGTACGACGGCGTCGCAGGTGCGCGGCGACCGCCTCCGGGCTCATCGTGCGGACCAGCGACGCCGCGAGCTCCACGGCCAGGGGCAGGCCGTCGACGCGGCGACATACCTCCTCGACGGCCCGGCGGCTGTCCTCGTCGGGCTCCAGGGCCGGACGCACGGCGGCGGCCCGCTCCCAGAACAACCGGACCGCGGCCGGCGGGCGCGCCTCGGCCGTCCGGTGGTCCGCATCGGGGAGGGCGAGCGGCCGGACCACGTAGACCGCCTCCGGCGCGATGTCGAGCGAGACCCGGCTGGTGAGGACGACGGTGAGCTCCGGGCAGGTGGCCAGCAGCCGGGGCACCACCAGCGAGCACGGGTCGACCAGGTGCTCGCAGCTGTCCAGCACGAGCACCGACGGCGCGTCTCGCAGCGCCAGGGCCACGACGGCGAGCAGGTCGTCGCTGACCCCCTCCTTGCCGCCCGCCGCCGTCGCCACCGCGGCGAGGAGCTCGGCCTCCGAGGTCGCGCGCGAGAGGTCGACCAGCCGCACCGCACCCTCGGTGGTCGGCC
>JBIOYO010000147.1:0-3815 GCA_044870175.1 Nocardioidaceae bacterium
CCGTGGTGGGAGCGGTCGCCGGGGCGCACCTTCACCGAGCTGGTCGCCGCCGCCGACCCCGCGCGGGCGCCGTTCGAGCCGGGCGCGACGTACCACTACAGCAACCTGGCGTTCGCCCTCCTCGGCGAGGTGGTGGCGCAGCTCTCCGGGCGGAGCTGGTGGGAGTCGGTCGTCGAGCGCCTGCTCCGGCCGCTCGGCATGACCCGCACGTCCTACCTCCCCGAACCGCCGGCAGCGACGGGCTGGTCGGTGCACCCGTTCGCGGGCACGCTCACCCCGGAGCCGGCCACCGACACCGGGGCGATGGCGCCGGCCGGGCAGGTGTGGAGCACGGTCGCGGACCTGGCCCGCTATGCCGCGCTGCTCCTCGGGGACCACCCGGAGCTCCTCGCTCCCGGCACGCTGGAGGAGATGAGCACCCCGCAGTCGGGGTCGCTGGCCGGAGGCGTGACCGGTGGCTACGGCCTGGGACTGCGTCTCGTGGCGGGCGGGTCGGGCGTGCTGGTCGGCCACACCGGGTCGATGCCGGGCTTCCAGGCCGGTCTGTTCACCGACCGCCGGCGGCGTACCGCGGGCGTGGTGCTGGCGAACGGCACCTTCGGGCTGCGGGCCGAGGAGGTGGTGGGGCGGCTGCTGAGGTTGCTGGAGCAGGCCGAGCCGACGCTCCCGACCCCGTGGCGGCCGGTGGCCGAGGTGCCGCCGGTGGTGGCCGACGTCCTGGGTGTGTGGCACTGGGGCAACACGGCGCACCTCCTCTCCTGGGACGGCGGCCGGCTGACGATGCGGCTGCTCGAGACCGGCGACGACCGCGACACCTTCGTGCTGGGCGACGACGGGCGGCTCGTGGGCGCGGCCGGGTACCACCACGGGGAGACCCTGGAGGTGGTGCGCCGGGAAGACGGGTCGGTGAGCCACCTGGTCTGCGCGACGTTCGTCTACACGCGGGTGCCCTACGACCCCGACGTCTCTCCAGCGAGTGACTCTAGGTTGCCCGGCTGACCGTCGACATGTGGAAGTCGGGCACCCGCAGCGCAGGGGTGGCGGTGCGAGGGAAGTAGTCGCCCCACTCGCGGGAGAAGCTCGGCGCCGTCGCGGACGCGGCCCCGATCCGGTCCAGCAGCGAGATGGGGCTCTCGTTGAAGCGGAAGTTGTTGACCGCGCCGGTGATCTCGCCGCGTTCGACCAGGTACACGCCGTCCCGGGTGAGGCCGGTCAGGAGCAGCGTCTGCGGGTCGACCTCGCGGATGTACCACAGGCAGGTCACGAGCAGGCCACGGCCGACACCGGAGACCAGGTCGTCGGTGCTGCCGGTGCCGCCGTCGACGCTCATCACCAGGTTGTCCACCGGCGGCGTGACCGGCTGGCCGGTCAGGCCGGCGGTGTGCCGGGTCTGCAGCAGCGCCGTCAGGACGCCGTCGCGGACCCAGTCGGTGCGCCCCAGCCGCAGCCCGGTGTCGAAGGGGCTGCTGGCCTGGTCGCTGACGGTGGCGACCACGAAGGGGACCGCCTGGATGCCGGGGTACGCCGGGTCGGAGAAGAGCTGCACCGGCAGGCTGCTCAGCCGGTCGCCGATGCGGGTGCCGCCGCCGGGCCTGGCGTACACCGACTGGCCCTCGTACGCCGTTCGCGCGGCGGCGACCCAGTAGGCGTAGATCATCAGGTCCGCGACCGCGGTCGGCGACAGCACCGCGTCGTGACGGCCCGGCGGAAGCTCCACCCGCCGCGACGCCCACCCGATCCGGCGGGCCAGCTCGTCGTCCAGCGCGGCGGCGTCGACGTCGGTGAAGTCGCGGGTGGCGCCGCCGACCCAGGCGCTGGTGGAGGAGTCGGCGGGCTTGCCGGTGCAGCCCCAGTGGCCGGTGGGCTGCTCGTGCCGCAGCCGGAGCCCCGTGGTGGAGCCGACGTACGTCGTGGTGACGTCGTGGTCGACGAAGCCGTAGAGGACGCGACCGGCGGCCGAGGCCCGGCCGAACGCCTCGCCGAGGGCCGGGGCGAGACGTGTGTAGACGTCGACGGAGGTCTCTGCGGGCGGGTCGGTCCAGCCGGGCGCAGGGTCGCCTGCGACGAGGGGCGCGGCGTCCTCGGCGGGGCGGCCCCCCGACGCGGCAGCGTCGGCCTCGGCGACCAGCCGGTCGACCTGGTCGGTGGTCGTCGCCGAGCCGGTGACCGAGCCGGTGGCGGTGCCGCCGTCACGGTTGGCGAAGCTGACGACGCTCACCGAGCACCGCCTCATCACGCCGTTCGTGGTGAGCGTGTTGTTGGCCCACCGCAGGTTGGCGCTGTCACCCCACCGGACGACGGCCACGCAGTCGTCGGCCGTCGACGCCGCGAGGGCGTGCTCGACGAGGGCCTGCGGCGTGCTCACCGGTCGCCCTCGCGGGCGGTGTTGAGCACGTTGACGTCGCGGAACAGTGCCGAGGGGCAGCCGTGGGAGACCGACGCGACCTGTCCGGGCTGGGCCTTTCCGCAGTTGAACGCGCCGCCCAGCACGAACGTCTGCGGTCCGCCGAGCCAGGCCAGCGAGCCCCAGAAGTCGGTCGTGGACGCCTGGTACGCGACGTCGCGGAGCTGTCCGGCCAGCCTGCCGCCCTGGATCGCGAAGAATCTTTGTCCGGTGAACTGGAAGTTGTACCGCTGCATGTCGATGGACCAGGAGCGGTCGCCGACGACGTAGATGCCGCGGTCGACCTGCTCGACGAGCCGTTCGGTGTCCGGCCCGTCCGCCGCCGGCTGCAGCGTCACGTTCGCCATGCGCTGGATCGGGATGTGGCCGGGGGAGTCGGCGTAGGCGCAGCCGTTGGAGCGGCCGCCGTTGAGGCCACGCTCGGCGGCCATCGCGCGGTCCAGCTGGTAGCCGACGAGCACCCCCTCGCGGACGATGTCCCACCGTTGCGCGGCGACCCCCTCGTCGTCGTACCCGACGCTGGCCAGGCCGTGCTCGACGGTGCGGTCTCCGGTGACGTGCATCAGCGGCGAGCCGTAGCGCAGCGTGCCGAGCAGGTCCGGCGTCGCGAAGCTCGTGCCCGCGTGGTTGGCCTCGTAGCCGAGCGCCCGGTCCAGCTCGGTCGCATGCCCGACCGACTCGTGGATCGTCAGCCACAGGTTGGACGGGTCGACCACCAGGTCGTAGCGGCCGGGCTCCACCGACGGGGCGTGCAGCTTGTCGTCCAGGGCGGCCGGCAGCGCGGCCAGCTCGGCGTCCCAGTCGGCCCCCGTGCCGGTGAGGTACTCCCATCCGCGCCCGGTCGGCGGCGCCAGGGTCCGCATCGAGTCGAAGACGCCTGGCGCGGTGCCGTAGACCTCCGCCTCGGGATGCACCCGGACCCGCTGCTGGGTGGTGAGCGTCCCGGCCAGGTCGGCGTACAGCTTGTTCTCCCGTACCTGCTGCACCATGGCCCGGGAGTGCTCCACGCGGGCGTCGCCGGCCAGCCGCGCCGTCCAGCCCGAGAGCAGGTCGGCCTTGTCGGCCAGCGGCACAGAGAACGGGTCGACGTCGTACGCAGACACCCAGCTGACGTCTGCGTGCACGGGCTCCGGGGCCAGCGCCACCGGACGGGCGGTCATCGCCGCAGCGACCTCCGCGGTGCGCGCCGCCTCACGGGCCACGCGCACGGCCTCGTCGGCGTCGAGCCGGACGCCCGCCGCGAACCCCCACGCGCCACGGTGCACCACCCGCACCGCGAACCCGAGATCCTCGGTGTCCGCGGCGCCCTGAAGCCGCCCGTCACGGGCCTGGATGCGCTGGTGCCGCACCCGCTCGAACCGGAAGTCCGCGTGCTCCACGCCCAGATCCGCCGCGCACCCCAACGCCGCCT
>JBIOYO010000148.1:0-3207 GCA_044870175.1 Nocardioidaceae bacterium
CCAGGTCCCGGCCCCGGGAGGCGTCGAGGTTCGCGGTGGGTTCGTCGGCCAAGAGGACCGGCGGGTCATTGGCGAGGGCACGAGCGACGGCGACCCGTTGCTGCTCTCCGCCGGACATCTGCGATGGGCGTGCGGTGGCTCGATGGCCGAGTCCCACCCGGTCCAACAGCTCGAGGGCGCGCTTGTGGGCGGCCGCGCCGGTGGTTCCCGCGAGGTTCGCGGCGATTGCTATGTTCTCGGTCGCGGTGAGGGCGTCGAGCAGGGCGTAGTCCTGGAAGATGAACCCGAACGTGGACGCGCGGAGCACCGGGAGCTGCTTCTCGGGCGCCGTGGCGATGTCCAGCGTGTCGCCGTCACGAGTGGTCACCGTGATGGAGCCCGCGGTGGGGCGCAGCAGGGCGCCGAGCATCAGCAGCAGGGTGGTCTTGCCCGATCCGGACGGCCCCATCACCAGCAGCACCTCCCCGGCGGTGACATCCAGGTCGACGTCGTTGACCGCCTCGACGGCTGTTGCTCCCGCGCCGTAGGTCTTGGTGAGCCCGCGGACGGTGAGCAGGGGCGGTCGGCTAGGTCCGCCGCGTCCTGTGCGGTGGTGCGCCGGCGCGCTCCCCGAGCCTGCGGCTGGGAGGACCTGGCTGGCAGGGGGGAGGTTGGTGTTCATCGTGTCTCCCGGAAGGCCGTCGCCGCGTCGAGGGCGGCGATCCGGCGAAGTGGCCACAGGGCAGCCGCCAGGCCGACCAGTAGCGCGGAGGCGGTGGTCTGGGCGACCGCTGCGAGGGTGATCGAGACCTGGACTGCCGGTGCGAGGAGGGGCAGGAGCCAGCCGAGGACCAGTGCTGCGGTGGTGGCCACCGTCGCGGCGAGCGCGACCGTGAGCACGACCTGCATCGTGATCGCACCGGCAAGGCGACCGGTGCGCGCGCCGAGCGCCTTGAGCACCGCGAAGTCCCGCAGCCGGTTCAGCGTGGCGGTCATCAGGCCGAGCGCGATGACCGCGAGCGCGATGGACAGCCCGATCGTGGACATCAGCCGGAGCAGGTCGGCGCTCATGTCGGTGACCACGCGTGCCTCGGACGCCGCGAACTGGTCCCGGGTCTGCGCCGTCACCCCGGTGAGCTCGTCGCCGATGCGGTCGGCCACGGCCGCGGGGTCGGCGCCTGAGGCGACGCCGACCAGGACGTAGGAGAGCCGGTCGTCGTGGATGCGGGCGAACTCTGCGGAGTCGACGAACACCGTGGTGTTGGTGATGCTGGTGCCGCCGCTGGAGAACCCGACGGCGCGGACCGAGGCTCCCATCACGGTGAAGCGGTCACCGAGGTTGACGTCGAGCTGGTCGGCTGCCTGCTCGTCGAGGACCGCCTCGCCGGCGCCGGGGGCGCGTCCCTCGACAACGGTCGCCGGCCCGCCGCGACCGGTGGCGGCGTCATAACCGACCAGGTACGACAGCTGGCGTCCCTGGGGTCCGGCGACCGACCCGGACGCGAAGGCGATCGGAGCGGCCCAGGCGACGCCGCGCAACCGGGCGACCCTGGCCGCGGTGCCGGCGGGAAGGCTCGAGGCGGACATGTGCATAGTGCGCACGCCGGCCTCGGAGACGAACACCTGAGCGGGTGAGGTACGGATGTAGTAGGTCACCCGGTCGACGGCCCCGGCGAGGATGCCGCCGAGGACCAGAACCAGGAGGAGCGAGGCGGCGACACCGAGCACCGTCAGGGCGGCGCGGCGACGGTCCCCGAGCAGGAACCGTCGCCCGACCGGAACCGACCGGCCGATCCACACTCGGCCAGGATGGCTGGTCGGTGGGGGCGTGTTCGAGGCGGCGGTGGTGGTCATCGCCCGCTCCGGAAGGCGCTGGAGGGGTCGAGCCGGTTGAGGCGTCGTACGGGCAGCCACGCCGCGAGCATCGCCATCGCGGCGGCCGCGGCCGCGGTCTGCGCCATGGTCGCCGGGGTGAGCAGGACCGGGAACGCGGGCCGCCACCAGGCCAGGACCTCGCGGGCGAGCACCAGCATCACGACAGCACTGAGCGCACCGAGAGCGGTGAGCACGGCGGTCTCGGTCACCGCGGTTCGACGCAGCCGACGCGGGGTCGCTCCGAGAGCCTTGAGGATGCCGAGGTCGCGCTGTTGCTCGGTGACGCGGGTGTAGGCGACCAGCGCCACGATCAGGGTGCCCGCGGCGAAGGCGACAGCGACCATCAGCCGCACCGGGGACCCGTAGATGTCGGTGGCCAAGCGGAGCGAGGCCTCCCCGAGCTGCGTAGGCGTCCGGACGGTGAGTCCGGCGGCGTCCAGCCGTTGCGCCACGTCGGCGGGATCGGGGGTGGTCACGAGCACGGCCCCGGTCGTGCCTGTCGCGCCGAGCATCTCGTCCATCCCCGTGGTCGTGGTGAAAACCAGTGGAGTCATGAACAGGGCGGTGTCGTCGGTCAGGCCGACGACCGTCATCGGGTGGCCGAGCACCGGCAGCCGATCGCCCAGGCCAAGGCCGTGCTGGTCGGCGAACAGGGCGTCGACGGCGATCTCGTCGTCGGCCAGCGGGGCGCGGCCGTCGGTGAACGCCCACGGGCCGCCGAGACCGCTGGTCGGGTCGGAGGCGACAGCGGCGACGGCGGCCTTGCCGTGCGGCAGCTCCAGGATCTGGTACATCGTGCGCAGCGGGGCGGCGGCGGTCACCCCGGGTGTTTGAACCGCGGTCTCGACGGTGGGCGCCGGCAGCACCCCGGGATCGGCGAACAGGCTCCTGGTGCCGGCAGGGACCACCACCAGGTCGGCGCCGAGGTGGTCGTCGAACGTCGTGACCCGGTCCTGCACTCCGACCCACAGGCCGGCGAGGAGCAGCATCAGCATCAAGGCGAGCCCGATCCCGGCGGCACCGGCGACGGTCCGCAGCGGCCGGACCATGAGGAGCCGCCGGGTCAGCGGTACGGCGCCGGACGTCGTTCCGGTTCGCGTTGACCGCGCTTGGGGTGTGGCGGTCATGGCCCTTCCTTCCCCAACGCCACGGCCGGGCAGTCGAGGGAAACCGCCCGGCCCTGGACCTACTTGTGCTGGTGACCGCCGGGCATCATGAACATCATCATCGCCATCATGGCGACGCAGCCCAGCGCCCACAGCAGGGCACCCGAGCCGGCGGCGCCGGTGGCGACCACGAGCACCGCGATGATGATCATCGGGATGCAGCAGACCAGCATCATCAGTCCGTGAC
>JBIOYO010000149.1:0-2215 GCA_044870175.1 Nocardioidaceae bacterium
GTGACCGTGACCAGCTTGCCCTGCTCGTCGAGCACGCGCAGGTCCAGCGCGTCGGCGTACTTGCGGCCGAGCTGGAAGATGTGCCCGATCTCGATGCCACGCGCGGTCTGCAGCACGCCGTCGCGACCGTTCGCCCGGCACTCCGGGCAAGGGTCGCCGGCGCGCACCTCGGCGGCCTCGATGACGCCGTCGGGCCAGAAGTCGCGGCCGGCGACCAGGTCGATCACGTGGGAGCCGGGCACGTCGGCGCCGGTGACCCAGCGGGTGCCCTCGACGACGCGGGGGTCGACCACGTAGCGGATGCCGGACTCGTTCTTCTCCCCCAGCGCGGCCGGCCCGATGTAGCCCTTCGCGAGGCTGGGGTGGCGGGCGAACTCCGCCTCGTCGAACGCCGTCACCTCCGCGGGGTCCACCTGCGCAGCCAGTCGCTTCTCGTCCACCTCGCGGTCGCCGGGGAGCCCGATGGCAAGGGGCTCGCGCGTGCCGTCGGGGTGGACCAGCAGCACGAGCAGGTTCTTCAGAGTGTCCGCGGCGTGCCAGGGCCGGTCGCCGCGGGGGAACCTCTCCTCCAGGAACGCCACGAGCGTGTCGATGGTGGGCGTGTCCGGGGTGTCCTCGGCGTGGGCGGCCGGCACGTCGTCGTACGGCTGGGCGGGCGGCACCGGCACCCGCACCGCCTCGACGTTGGCGGCGTAGTCGCAGGTGGAGCAGCGCACGTAGGTGTCCTCGCCGACCCCGGCCTCGGCGAGGAACTCCTCGCTCGCCGAGCCGCCCATCGCGCCGGACATGGCCTGCACGATGAGGTAGCCGAGCCCCAGCCGGTCGAAGATCTTGATGTACGCCGCCCGGTGCGCGTCGTAGGAGGCCTGCAGCCCCTCGTCGGTGACGTCGAAGGAGTAGCTGTCCTTCATCACGAACTCGCGGCCGCGCAGCAGGCCCGCGCGGGGCCGTGCCTCGTCGCGGTACTTGGTCTGGATCTGGTAGAGCCACAGCGGCAGGTCCTTGTACGACGAGCAGAGGTCCTTGACCAGCAGCGTGAACATCTCCTCGTGCGTGGGGCCGAGCAGGTAGTCCGCGCCCTTGCGGTCCTTGAGCCGGAAGATGTTGGGGCCGTACTCGGTCCACCGGCCGCTGGCGTCGTACGGCTCGCGGGGCAGCAGCGCGGGGAAGTGCACCTCCTGCGCGCCCATCGCGTCCATCTCCTCGCGGATGACCCGCTCCACGTTGCGCAGCACCCGCACGCCGAGGGGAAGCCAGGAGTAGATCCCGGGCGCCGCGCGGCGGATGTAGCCGGCGCGGACCAGCAGCCGGTGGCTCGGCACCTCGGCGTCGGCGGGGTCCTCTCGCAGCGTGCGCAGGAACAGCGTCGACATCCGCAGGATCATGGCGAGAAGGCTACCGACGCCGAACGACCGGCCGCGAACCAGTTACGGCGCCGGTCAGAACATCAGGGTGGAGAACACCTCGGTCTGCCGGAAGCCCACCCGGCGGTAGGCCCGCCGCGCCGGGATGTTGTGGTCGTTGACGTACAGCGACACGACGGGGGCCACCTGACGGCGGGCCAGCTCCACGACCGCCGCCATGCCTGCGGCACCGAGCCCCCGCCCCCGGTGCTCGGGTGCGACGTACACGCCCTGCACCTGGCAGGCGTACGGCGTGGCCGCGGCGATCTCGGCCTTGAACACCACCTCGCCGTCCTCGATGCGCGCGAACGACCACCCCCGCGCGACCAGCTGGGCGATCCGTGCCCGGTAGAGGTGCCGCCCCCCACCGGTCTCCGGCGAGACGCCCAGCTCCTCGGTGTAGAACTGGACGCACGCCGGGTAGACGGTGTCGACCTCGTCGGGCCGCAGGGCCCTCACGCCGGGGTCCGGGCGCACCGCGGGCGGCCCGTCGATCTCCAGGTGCGGCTGGGACCACCGCGTCTCGCGCGGCTGGCCCCAGTGCTGCTGCAGCCGCTCCCACAGCGGTCCGACCGCGGCCGCGGGACCGACCACCGAGGCGCACCGCCGGCCCCGGTCCAGCGCCCGCTCGGCGAAGCC
Organism: Nocardioidaceae bacterium; assembly: GCA_044870175.1. Classification (GTDB taxonomy): domain Bacteria; phylum Actinomycetota; class Actinomycetes; order Propionibacteriales; family Nocardioidaceae; genus JBIOUF01. The sequence goes on from JBIOYO010000149.1 coordinate 2,043, forward strand.
GGCCAAGGCGTCGTCAGTCGCCTCGGCGGGCACCAGGTTCGCCCCGGCATGGCACAGCGACACCAGCCGGCCGCGGTCGTAGTACCCCCACACCTCGCCACCCAGGGCCCGCGGGTCCAGCCCGGTCGAGCGCACCCGGTAGTCGGCGAAGACATTGACCACCGGGTTGCGCG
>JBIOYO010000150.1:0-2805 GCA_044870175.1 Nocardioidaceae bacterium
CACCTGCTCGACGACGGCGGCGGCGAGCCGGCGGCCGGCGCGGAGATGGCGCGCGGGTTCCCGCCGGCCGCGGTCGCGGTGCTCGAGGTCGAGGTGGCCTGGCCGGAGCTGGCCGAGCAGACCGCCCGGCTCACCCACTTCCACGCGCCGGCCGACGGACCGGACCGGGGGTCGAGCCGATGACCGGCGGCGCCTCGGTGAGGATGCCGGCGGCGGCGTCGGCGGCCTCGACCTCCTCCCGGGTGATCCCCAGCAGGTAGATGATCGCGTCGAGGTAGGGCACGTTGACCGCCGTGTGCGCCGCCTGCTGCACCACCGGCTTGGCGTTGAACGCGATGCCGAGCCCGGCGGCCGACAGCATGTCCAGGTCGTTGGCGCCGTCGCCGATGGCGACGGTGGCCTCCAAGGCGACGCCCGCCTCCGCGGCGAACCGGCGCAGCGCGTCGGCCTTCCCGGCCCGGTCGACCACGGGCCCGAGCAGGCGGCCGGTCAGCCGGCCAGCCACCACCTCGAGCTCGTTGGACGCGGCGAAGTCGATGCCCAGGTCGGCCGCGAGCCGGCCGGTCACCTGGCTGAACCCGCCGCTGACGATGGCGAACCGGTAGCCGAGCCGCTTCAGGGTGCGGACCAGCGTGCGGGCTCCCGGGGCGAGCTGCAGCCCGGCGTACACCTCGTCCAGGCAGGACGCGTCGAGCCCCTCCAGGAGCGCCACACGGGCCCGCAGCGACTCCGCGAAGTCCAGCTCGCCCCGCATCGCCGCCTCCGTGACCCGCGCCACGTCGCCGAGGCAGCCGGCCTGCGCGGCGAGCATCTCGATCACCTCGCCCTGCACCAGGGTCGAGTCGACGTCCATGACGACCAGGCGCATGCCGTGGCGCAGCAGGCTGGCCCGCTGGACCGCGACGTCCACCTGCTGCCGGGCCGCCTCGACGGCGAGGACGGCGCGAAGGCGGTCCGGGTCGGCCCCGGACACGTGCAGGTCGATCGCGGTCACCGGGTAGCGCGCCATGCGCTCGATCCGGTCGATGTTCGCGCCGGTGTCGGCGATCCGCCCGGCGATCGCGGCCACCGCACGAGGCCGCAGCGGCCGGCCCAGCACGGTGACGTGGCTGCGCCCGGCCGGCCTGTGCTCGGTGTCGCCGGTGCCCCGGTCCACCTCGACGTGCAGGCCCAGGCCCTCCCCGGCGGCCACCACGGAGCCGCGCAGCGCCCTCTCGTCGCGCGGTGCGGTGACCAGGACGCCCAGCACCAGCCGGCCACGCACCACGATCTGCTCGATGTCGAGCACCTCCACGCCGTACGGCGCGAGCGTGGAGAACACCGTCGAGGTGACGCCGGGGCGGTCCGGCCCGGTCAGGGTGATCAGCAGGGTCCGGGGAGGACCGGCCTCAGCCTCCACCGGCTCAGCCCTCCCAGGGGTAGGCGCAGGCGGCGACCACCCCCCGGCGGGCGGCCCGGTCCAGCGGCGCGAGCGACGCTCGGCGGGCGTCGGCCTCCGCTGCGGTGAGCGCGCCGCCGTCGTCGCCCAGGGCAAGCTCGACGATCCCGCGGCAGCGCAGGGCCAGCGCCAGCAGCCGCTGCGCGCGCGGTGCCATGCCGGCCGGGACGGGCAGCTCCGTTGCACGCCGCAGCGAGACCAGCTCGTCGGCCACCTCCGGCCGCCACCGGGCCACGTCCATCTGGGCCAGCTCGTCGCCGGCTCGCAGGACCGCGGCACGCAGGCCGGTGTCCGCCTCGGGCAGGTCCGGGACCTGCGGGGCGGTCAGCGCCGGCAGGCACCGCCAGACAACTCCGGAGCCGGCACGCGCGGGCACCAGCCCCAGCCCGGTCCCGCTGAGCAGGACCGCCTCACCGGCGTCGAGCGCCTCGGAGTTGAAGGCGGCGGGGCCGGCCAGGCCGAGCGGGTCGCCCGGGACCGGCAGGGCCACGCCGGCCGTCGTCGCGCCCTCGCCGCGCAGCCGGCCCAGCGCCACGATGGCCGGGACCGGCTCGGCCTGGTCGGGCAGGCCCACGACGTCGTGCGCGCCGTCGCCGCCCACGACGCCGTCACGCGCGTCGTCCAGGCTGACCTGGCCGGCCGCCCAGGCGGAGTACCACAGCGCGAACAGCACCGAGTCGGGCAGCCCGGTGGCGGTCGTGGTCATGGCGCGTAAGGCTACGCGGGGCGGCCCACCACGAGCCGCGCGGGCCGGATAGGTTGGGCCCGGTCCGACCGCCGACCGTGTGCGAGGAGCAGATGGAGCCGGTTCTGCAGTTCGCCGGGGTCACCGTGCGGCGCGGCGCGTCGACGCTGGTCGAGGATGTCGACTGGACCGTGGAGGAGGACGAGCGCTGGGTGGTGCTCGGCCCCAACGGCGCCGGCAAGACCACCTTGATGCAGGTCGCCGCGGCGCAGATCCATCCCACCGACGGGGTCGCCGGCGTGCTCGGCGAGGTGCTCGGCGCCGTGGACGTGTTCGAGCTGCGCCCCCGGATCGGACTGACCAGCGCCGCGCTGGCCGAGCGGATCCCACGCCAGGAGCTGGTGCGTGACGTGGTGGTGTCGGCGTCGTACTCGGTGCTCGGCCGGTGGCGGGAGCGGTACGACGAGGGCGACCATGCCCGCGCCCACGAGCTGATGACGGAGATGGGCGTGGCCGGGCTGGCCGACCGCACCTTCGGCACCCTCAGCGAGGGGGAGCGCAAGCGGGTGCAGATCGCCCGGGCGCTGATGACCGACCCGGAGCTGCTCATCCTCGACGAGCCGGCCGCGGGGCTGGACCTCGGCGGCCGTGAGGACCTGGTCTCGACGCTCTCGGTGCTCGC
>JBIOYO010000151.1:0-5942 GCA_044870175.1 Nocardioidaceae bacterium
CGGCTGCCACCCAGGCCGCGCGCGAGGAGTGGCGGCGCAGCCACGACGGCCGCGAGCTCGGCGAGTTCGACGACCCCGCCCACCTGGTCGTGTGGGGCCGGGTCGGGCTGGACGCGCTGCTCACCGCGCCCACCGACCCGGCCGAGCGGGGCGCCTGGCCCGACCAGGAGCCGCACCGGCTGGGCGTGCTCGCCTGCCGGGTGTGGGGACCGCTGCTGTCCGCGGAGGCGCTGCTGTGAGCGAGCGGAGCGAGCCATGACCGTCCCGACCATCCCGGGCGCCGCGAGGACGGCGGCCTTCGACATCGCCGGACCGCTGCCCACCGGCACGACGGTCCTGGAGGCCAGCGCCGGTACGGGCAAGACCCATACGATCGCAGCGCTCGCCGCCAGGTACGTCGCCGAGGGACACTGCCGGCTCGAAGACCTGATGCTGGTCACCTTCGGCCGGGCGGCGACCGTGGAGCTGCGCGAACGGGTCCGTGAGCGGTTCGTCACCATGGCCGCCGAGGAGGTCGGCACCCGGCGGCACCGGCTCGTCTCCGCGCTCGCCGGATTCGACGCCGCCACCATCGCCACCACGCACGGCTTCTGCCACCAGATGCTCGCCGGGCTCGGCATGGCCGCCGACGTCGACGTGGACGCGACCTTCCTCGAGTCCGCCTCCGACCTGGTCACCGAGACGGTCACCGACCTGTACCTTCGCAGCTTCGGCATGCCCGACAGCCGCCCCGCCGAGGTCGACTTCGGCACCGCCGCGCGCATCGCCGCCGACGCCGTGGCCGACCCCGCCGCGCGCCTGGAGCCGCGGGCCGACCGGCCACCCAGGGTCGCCGCTGTCCGCTACGGCCTCGCCACCGCCGTCCGCGCCGAGGTGGACCGGCGCAAGCGGCTGGGCCGGATCCTCGACTACGACGACCTGCTGCTCCGGCTCCGCGACGCCCTCACGGACCCGGCGACCGGCGCCGACGCCCGCGAGCGGATCCGTGGCCGTTACCAGGTCGTGCTCGTCGACGAGTTCCAGGACACCGACCCGGTTCAGTGGCAGATCCTGCGCGAGGTCTTCCACGGCCACCGCACCCTGGTCCTCATCGGCGACCCGAAGCAGGCCATCTACGCCTTCCGCGGGGCGGACGTGGTCACCTACCTCCAGGCCCGGTCGAGCGCCACGACCACGTGCACGCTGGGCACCAACTGGCGCAGCGACGCGCCACTGGTCGAGGGGCTGCACCTGCTGACCGGTGGGCTGGCGCTCGGCGACCCCGGCATCGTCGTGCACGAGGTCGCGTCCCGCCACGCCGCCTCGCGGCTGCGCGACGCCCCCGACGGCGCACCCGTGCGCATCCGGGTGGTGACCCGACGGGACCTGGAGACGACGGGCGCCGGGCTGGTCCCGGTGGCCCTGACCCGCCCCCTCATCGCCCGCGACCTCGCCGCGGACGTCGCCGCCCTGCTCGGTTCGGGCGCCCTCCTCGACGGCGAGGAGGGCGGCCGCGCCGTCCAGCCAGGTGACGTGGCGGTGCTCGTCCATCGCAACGAGGACGCCTTCACCGTCCGAGACGCCCTGCGTGCCGCCGGCGTACCTGTGGTCGTGACCGGCACGTCCAGCGTCTTCGCGACCGAGGCTGCCCGGGAGTGGCTGACCCTGCTCGCCGCGCTGGAGCAGCCGCACCGTGCGGGCCTGACCCGGTCGGCGGCGCTGACCAGCTTCGTCGGCTGGGCGGCCGCCGACCTGGCCGGTGGCGGTGCCGAGGTCGACGGCGACGGCGACGGCGACGACGACCACGGTGCGGACCGTGCGTTGGAGGAGCTGTCGGCGCGGTTCCGGGCGTGGGCCCGCCTGCTGGCCACCCGCGGCGTCGCGGCGCTGTACGAGGCGGTCACCAGCGGCACGCGGCTGCCGGCCCGCGTGCTGTCCACCCCGAACGGCGAGCGGCACCTGACCGACCTCGCCCACATCGGCCAGGCGCTGCACCTGGCCGCGGTCCAGGGGCAGCTGGGAGTCCCCTCCCTGGTCGCCTGGCTGCGCCGGCGCATCGAGGAGGCGGGTGCCGACGTCGACGAGGAGCGCAGCCGGCGGCTGGAGTCCGACGCCGCGGCGGTCCAGGTGGTCACGGTGCACCGGAGCAAGGGCCTGGAGTTCCCCGTGGTCTATGCGCCCTTCCTCGCCGACCGGCACGTCCCCGCCAAGCCGGACCCACTCCGTCTGCACGACGGCGGCGAGCGGGTCCTCGATGTCGGCGGCCCCACCGGGGAGGGGTACCCCGACCGCCGGCGCCTGGCTCTCGCCGAGTCGGCCGGCGAGTCGCTGCGGCTGGCCTATGTCGCGCTCACACGGGCCCGGTCGCAGGTGGTCACCTGGTGGGCGCCGACCGCCAACGCGCCATGCTCCCCGCTGCACCGGCTGCTCTTCGGCGCGCGGTCGGCCGACGGCACCCTGCCCGACCGGCCGCCCGTCCCGTCCGACACCGAGGTCCACGCCACGCTCACCGCCCTTGCCGCCTCCTCGGGCGCCCGGATCTCGGTCGCGCCGGCCGTTCCGGCCGCAACGGCTCCGTGGGCGCCACCACCGCAACGCCCGCCCCACCTCCAGGTGCGCAGGTTCACCCGCCGCCTCGACGACGCGTGGACCCGCACGTCGTACTCCGGCCTCACCGCGCGCGCACACGAGCAGCAGGCCACCGCGGGCCTCAGCGAGGCAGAGGGGCCCGGGACGCTCGACGAGCCCGAGGAGGTCGTGCCCGTCCTCGCCGGCCCGCCCCCCGACGCGCTGCCGTCGCCGATGGCGGACCTCCCCGTCGGGGCGGCCTTCGGCACGCTGGTCCACGGCATCCTGGAGGGCCTCGACTTCACCGCTCCCGACCTTCCTGCGGCACTGCTCAGGCACTGCCGGGCGGCCGAGCCGGAGCGGTACGCCGGAGTCCTGGCCGACACGCTCGCCGAGGCGCTGCTGCCGTCGCTGCGCACCCCGCTCGGCCCGCTCGCGCACGGGGTCACCTTGGCTCAGGTGCCGCCGGCCGACGTGCTGGCCGAGACCGCCTTCGAGTTCCCCCTCGCCGGTGGAGACCGCCCCCCACGGCCGGGCACGCCGGTGACCCTGCCTGCCATCGGCGCCCTGCTCGAGCGGCACCTCGGCGGCGACGACCCGCTGAGGGGGTACGCCCGCGACCTCACCTCCCCCGCGCTGGAGGGCCGGCCGCTGCGCGGCTTCGTGGGCGGCTTCGTCGACGCGGTGCTGCGGGTCCGCGACGCCACCGGGACGCCGCGGTACCTCGTCGTCGACTACAAGACCAACTGGCTGGCCCCACCCGGAGACCCGCTGACCTCCTGGCACTACCAGCCCGACGCCCTGGCGCGCGCGATGCGGGAGGCGCACTACCCCCTGCAGGCCCTGCTGTACGCCGTCGCGCTGCACCGCTACCTGCGCTGGCGGCAGCCCGGCTATGACCCGGACGTGCATCTCGGCGGCACGCTCTACCTGTTCCTTCGCGGCATGTGCGGACCGGGCACGCCGGCCGTCGGCGGAGTCCCGGCGGGGGTGTTCTCGTGGCGGCCGCCCACGGAGCTGATGCTGGCGCTCTCGGCGCTCCTCGACGGGAGTGGCCCATGACCGCCCAGGTCGTCCGCGCCGCCACCGGGACGCTGCGAGCCTTCAACGAGGCCGGCGTCCTCGCCGCGGCCGACGTGCACGTCGCCGGCCGGCTGTCGCGTCTGGGCGGTGAGGAGGACGACCGGGTGCTGCTCGCGGCGGCGCTCGCGGTCCGCGCCGTGCGCACCGGCTCGGTGTGCCTCGACCTGGCGCGGGCGCGGGAGAGCGCCGGCGTGGAGGACCCGACCGACGAGGCGCTCGCGGCGCTCGCCGCCTTGTCCTGGCCCGGCGTGCCGGAGTGGCTCGAGGCGGCTGCGGCCAGCCCGCTGGTGGCAGTGGGCCCGGAGGGGTCGCCGGACCGACCGCTGCGCCTGGTCGGCACGCTGCTCTACCTCGACCGCTACTGGCGCCAGGAGCAGGTCATCGCGGCAGCCGTCGACGCACGCGCCCGTCGCGCGGTCGAGGGGGTCGACGACGACCGGCTGGCCGCCGCGCTGACCCGGCTGTTCGGCGACCCCACCGGACCCGACGAGCAGCGGCTCGCGGCCGCGGTCGCGGCCCACCGGCGGCTCACCGTGCTGGCCGGCGGCCCCGGCACGGGCAAGACCACGACGGTGGCCAGGCTCCTGGCCACACTCCGCGACCAGCCCGGCCCGGCCGTCCGCGTCGCGCTCGCGGCGCCGACCGGCAAGGCCGCCGCCCGGCTCGAGGGGGCGGTCCGGACCGCGGACCTGCCCGCAGAGGACCGGGCCCGGCTCGGCACGCCGGCCGCGTCGACGATCCACCGGCTGCTGGGCTTCCGGCCCGGCGGCGCGGGGCGGTTCCGCCACGACCACCGCAACCGGTTGCCCTACGACGTGGTCGTGGTCGACGAGGCGTCGATGGTCTCGCTCACCTTGATGTCGCGGCTGGTCGACGCGGTGCGTCCGGAGGCCCGCCTGGTCCTCGTCGGCGACCCCGACCAGCTCGCCTCGGTCGAGGCCGGCGCGGTGCTCGGCGACCTGGTCCGGCGGCCGGCGCCTCCCCGCGCCGAGGCCTCCAGCGGGCTGGCCGGGGTGGCCGCCCGCGACCTCGCGGCGCTCGCCGAGGCGGAGCGCGCGGGGGTCGAGTCGTCCGGCGTCGTGCTCCTGCGCACCGTGCACCGGCACCGCGGAGCCGTCCGCGACCTCGCCGACGCCGTCCGCGCCGGCGACGCCGACCGAGTCCTCGCCGTGCTCGGCACCGGAGGTGACGCCGAGCTGGTCGACACCGACGCCGTCACCGGCGAGCACCTCGACGGTCTCCGCGCCGACGTCGTCGACGCCGGACGCGCGCTCACCGAGGCCGCCCGGGCCGGCGACGGCGAGGAGGCGCTGCGGCAGCTGGACCGGCACCGGCTGCTGTGCGCCCACCGGGAGGGCCCGTACGGCGTCGCCCGCTGGAGCCGACAGGTCGAGGAGTGGCTCACCGACGCGATGCCCGGCTACGCCGCCGACGCGCCGTGGTACGTCGGGCGACCGCTGATCCTCACCGCCAACGACTACGACCTGCGGCTCTACAACGGCGACACCGGCGTGGTCGTCGCGCGGGACGGCCGCACCCGCGCGGTGTTCCGGCGCGGGGACCGGGTCGTCTCGCTCGGTCCCAGCCGGCTGTCCGACGTCGAGACGGTGCACGCGCTGTCGGTGCACCGCAGCCAGGGCAGCGAGTTCGACCGGGTCACCTTGGTGCTCCCCTCCCCCGGGTCCCCGCTGCTCACCCGCGAGCTGTTCTACACCGCGGTCACCCGTGCCCGTGCCCACGTCCGCGTCGTCGGCACCGCCGAGGCGGTCCGGGCCGCGGTCTCCCGCCGCATCACGCGCGCCAGCGGGCTCGCCGGCCGCGCGGGGTGAGACTCTCCAAGCCCGCAAGTGCGGGCTGTATCATCGCGTTCGTGCCGCAGACGCGGTGCTCTGTTGCCGATGCGAGCCGGGAGGACCGATGCGGGCACTCCTCGCCGGGCTGGCCGCCGCCGCACTGGTCACGGCCACGGCCTGCGGCTCTGACGACGGGGACGCCGGTCCCAGTGGTGCTGAGGTGACCACGCTCACGGTGTTCGCGGCGGCCTCGCTCAAGGGCGCGTTCACCGAGCTCGGCTCGTCGTTCGAGGACGACCACGACGGGGTCGAGGTACGGCTCAGCTTCGCCGGCTCCTCCGACCTGGTGGCCCAGATCCAGCAGGGTGCCGGCGCGGACGTGTTCGCGTCGGCGGACACCGCCAACATGGACAAGCTCGTCGCCGACGACCTGGTCGACGGCGACCCGGTGGACTTCGCCACCAACACCCTGCAGATCGCCACGTCGCCGGACAACCCGGCGGGCGTCGAGTCCCTGCA
>JBIOYO010000152.1:0-3439 GCA_044870175.1 Nocardioidaceae bacterium
CACCCTCCTCGCGGACCATCTGCAGGACTCCAGCCTGCCAGTCCCGGACCGCTCGCTGCGTCGCCGGGCGGAGCTCGCGCGACGCCCGGCCCAGCGGCCGGTCGGCGCTGTCCAGCAGCTGCGCCCCAGCCTGTACCGAGCCCCACGACGCCGCAACCTCCTCGGCGGCGGTCTCTGCGTGCTCCAGGATCAGTGTCTCCAGGCCGCTCTCCACCGCGACCGTGACCCGCTCGGCCTGCGGAGGCTTGCCCCTGAACCAGCCGGTGACCCGGTCCCGGAGCCAGCCCACCTTCGCCTCCAGCGACCGGAGCAGGTCGCCGGTGCCGACGTACTCCTGCCACCGCGCCAGCACCTCGCCCCGCAGCAGGCTGCCGTCGGCGGACGCCGTGGCCACCTCGGCGACGGCCTTCTCGTAGGCGCGGTCCACGTCCCGGCGCAGCCGCTGTGCCGTGGCCAACTGCCCCTGCTGTGTTTCGGCGAGCTCGTAGGCGCGCCGGGACAGGCTGCGCACGGCGCCGTCGAGGGTCTGCCGCACGACCGCCGCCCTCGCCGAGGCGTCGGCGGCCAGCTCGGCAAGCCAGGCGCGGATCTCCTCGACGCCCGGGTCGTCGAGCAGGCCCTCGGCGTCGGGAACGCCTTCGGCCACCACGAACAGCGGGCTGTCCTGCAGCCCCTGCTCGGTGAGCATCCGTGCCAGATGGGCCGCGACCTCGGCGGTGGCGGCGGCCGGGGTGCGGTCGAGGACGACGGCCAGGGCGGCGCTCCGCTCGGCGGCCTGGGCGAGGAACTGCCACGGCACCTGGTCGGCGTAGCGGGCCGCCGAGGTGACGAACAGCCACAGGTCCGCCGAGGCGAGCAGCTGGGTGGCCAGGACCCGGTTGGCACGCTCCACCGAGTCGATGTCGGGTGCGTCCAGGATCGCCAGGCCCTGCGGGACCGTGTCCGCCGGCACCAGGCGCAGGCTGCCGGGGTCGGCGCTGTCGCCCGTGGTGCGCGCGAGGTCCGGGAGCACGCGTCCGGGGCCGAACCAGGCGGCGTCGTCGGGGTGGTGCACGAGCACCGGCGACCGGGTGGTGGGGCGCAGCACACCGGCCGGGGTGACGTTCCTGCGCACCAGGGAGTTGACCAGCGTGGACTTGCCGGCTCCGGTCGAGCCGCCGACCACGGCCAGCAGCGGCGCGTCGATCTGCCGGAACCTGGGCAGCACGTAGTCGTCGACCTGTTCGACGAGCTCCCGGCGCAGGACCCGCTGCCCCTCCACACCGGGAAGCGCCAGTGGCAGCCGCAGCTCCTCCAGCGCATCCCGGGTCGCGGTCAGCGCCTCGACCATGCCCTTCACGGGGCCGACCGGGAGGCCGTGCGCCGGCCCTTTCCCCTGCCGGGCGGCGTGGGCGCCGCTCACGCCGCCCACCCGCCGGTCGCCACTGCGGGCGCCACCACCCGGCCGTCGACCACGACGGGGAAGGCGGCATCCGGGCGCAGCAGCCGCAGCTGCTGCACGAGCGCCGCGCCTCGAGCCGCGAAGTCGCCCGGCGGCGTCCCGCGCAGCCACCGGTGGTGCAGCCACGCGAGCTCGGTCGCGACCTGCTGGAACTCGCGGGTGCACTGCTCTCCGCGGCGGCCCGCCCGCCGCCGCGCGTAGGTCCTGGCGGTACGCCGAGCGGGGAGCCGGACCAGCCAGGGCTGCTCGGCCCTCGTCACCAGACCCAGCCGGACCAGGTCATCCAGCGCGACAGCGAGCGTGCGACCCTCCCTGCTCCGGGCCCACACGGCGAAGCCGACGAGGAGCAGGAACGCAGGCACCATCGCCACGAGATAGGTCAGGAAGAAGACCGACCCGCCGTCGAAGAAGGCCGACGCGTTCCACGCGGCGTGCATGCCCACGGCGACGGCGTACCCGGCCACGGGCGCCGCGACGCGCACCCAGCGCCGGCGGCTGCCGACGGCCACCCCGACGCCGATGCCGACCGCGGACGTGAACAACGGGTGGGCGAACGGGCTGACCACGGCGCGCAGAACGAACACCGCGCCGAAGCCGCCGGGCCCCCAGGCCTCCCCACCCGTGTAGGCGCCGGCGAAGTAGAGGATGTTCTCGGTGAAGGCGAAGCCGATCCCGACCAGCCCGGCGTACACCAGGCCGTCCAGGACCCCGTCGATCTCGTCGCGGCGCCACCACAGCAGGAGCAGCACGAACAGCCCCTTGGCTGCCTCCTCGGTGACCGGTGCCACGACCGTGGCCGACCACAGCTGGGTCCGGTCGAGCAGGTACCCGTCGACCACCTGGAGCACGAGCGCGACCGCGGTGGCGACCAGGGCACCCCAGGCGAACGCCGCGAGCAGGAGAGGGGGTGGCTCGGGCTCGTAGCGGTCCAGCCACACGTAGCAGGCCACCAGCGGACCTACCGGGAGGGACGCGAGGACCAGCCCGGCGGCCAGCGCGCCGGGGGCTCCCGCGCGGGACAGCACCAGTGCCATCACCCCGGCGCCGAGCAGGATCCCCAGCGACACCACGACCGCGAAGAGGGTGCCGCCCCCGCTGTGCCGGGGGCCGGCGGGCGCGGCGCCGGGCACCGGGTTCATGCCCGAGATCGTAGCCGCGCGGGGTGCTCCGCCCGACGTACAGTGACCGGGTGAGTCAGCAGAGCACACCTGCCGACGAGCCGGTGGACGTTACGCCCCCGGCGCCCGAGGCGAAGGTCGAGACGCACGACCAGCCGGTCCCTGCGGCGTACGCCGCGTTCATGCGCACCGGCTGGGGGGACCGCGAGCTGGACCTGCCGCCCCACCCGGTCGCGCCGTGGACCGCCCGGCGCCGGGCACGGCTGGCTGAGACGTTCCCCGGGGAGCGGCTGGTGGTGCCGGCGGGGGGGTTCAAGGTCCGCGCCAGCGACACCGACTACCGGTTCCGGCCGGACACCGCGCACGCGCACCTGAGCGGCAACCAGACCAGCGACGCCGTACTGGTCGTGGAGGGCGACGAGGCCGTGCTCTACGCGCGGCCGCGCTCCTCGCGCGACACCGACGAGTTCTTCCGTGACCGCCAGTACGGCGAGCTGTGGGCCGGTCGCCGGCCCTCCCTGCAGGAGATGTCCTCGTCGCTGGGCGTGACCTGCCGGCACCTCGACGAGCTGCCCGCCGATCTCGCCCGGCCGGGCAAGACCCGGGTGCTGCGCGGCGTGGACCCGCGGGTCGACACGCTCGTGGCAGCCGACGAGGGCCGCGACAGCGAGCTGACCCGCGTGCTGTCGGAGCTGCGACTGGTCAAGGACGAGTGGGAGCTGACCCAGCTGCAGGAGGCGTGTGACATCACCACGCTCGGCTTCGAGGACTGCGTGCGCGCCTGGGACGACGTCCTGCGGTACGGCGAGCGATGGGTGGAGGGCACGTTCTTCCGCCGGGCCCGCGCCATGGGCAACGACATCGGCTACGACTCCATCGT
>JBIOYO010000153.1:0-2048 GCA_044870175.1 Nocardioidaceae bacterium
CTTGGCGATCTTGTGGCGGCCGGTGAAAGCCCGCGCCGCCCGGATCGCCATGAGCGTCCCCTCGGTCCCCGAGTTGGTGAAGCGGATCGTGTCGAGCGAGGGGATGCGGTCGCACAGGAGCTTCGCGACGCGGACCTGCACGTGGGTCGGCGTGCTGAACGCCGTGCCCTTGCGGGTCTGCTCGCCGAGCGCCTCGACCACCATGGGATTCGCGTGGCCGACGATGAGGGTCGTCGCGTTCAGCATGAAGTCGAGGTAGCGGTTGCCGTCCACGTCGTAGACGTAGTGGCCGTCGCCGTGGTCGGCGAAGAAGGGGTACGGCGAGAAGTACGCGGTGCCGCGCGAGCTCCCGCCCGGCAAGACCTGCTCGGCCTCGGCCTGGAGGGCCCGGGACTTGGGGGTCTTCGCCATGTACCGCTCGATCTCGCGCGCGAGGGCTGTCGACGTCATCCGGCTCTCCTCCGGGCGGCTCGCACAGGGACGCGGCCCGCGTCGAAAGAATTCCACGGACCCGGGCGCCCCGCAAGGGGGCCGGCCGGCGGCGCCGCGCTGTCGCTGTCCAGTGAAAATGTCCGCCTAACTGTTCAGTGAAAATGTCCGCCCATCAGGTGGTGAGGGTCTCCTGGCGACGGCGTTCGCGTTGGCGGCGCGAGAAAGTCTGCCGCCAGGGATGCGGGCGCGCGGGACGGCGCAGATGCTGGGCCAGAGCCGTGAGGGCCGCGATCGGAGAAGAGGCCCCGTTATGGGTAAGGGGGAGATCGCGGCCCCCCTCCGCGGACGAGCTCCTGGAGGCGCGTAGGCGTTGACTCCGGCGGGGGACCAACACGAAATCGTCCGCAGGGGCGGGCGCGGTGGCGAGGCGGTGCCCCTGATAGTCAACCAACAGGCGGCCGTCCAGGCATTCCCGGACCTGGACGCGGTTGCCGGCGTAGGAGCGGCCGTGGGGGCCGCGTGGGATCTGGACCCACCGGGAGCTGAGCCGCACGGTGTTGTCGTGGGCGACGCGGCGCGTGTACCGACAGCTCAGGCGATCGGCGAGGTCCCGGGGCGGGCGGCGCCAGGCGGCAGCCGCGTCGGCCGGGGGTTGGGCGAAGAGGCGGTTGTGGTCAACGAGGTAGGTGGGCAGGAAGGCTTCGGCGGCCTCGACGGTCGTGATGCCGTGCCCGCGCAGCTCGGCGACGAGGCGGTCTTGCAGGGTTTCCCAGAGGCGCTCGATGCGGCCCTTGGCTTGGGGCGAGTGGGCGCCGATGTAGCCGATCGCGAGGTCCCGCAGGACCTGGCCGAACTGGGTGGGGTGCTGGGCGCCCTGGAGCTCCTCCTCGAGGGTCCAGTGCGCGTCATTGCGGACGAAGACGCCGAGGCGATCGCCATAGAGGGTCACGGGCAGCCCGTGGCGCGCGATGAGGCGCCCGAGCAGGGTGAGATAGCCGTGGAGATCCTCCGCGGGCCGGAAGTGCAGGGCCAGGACGGTGCTGGTCGCATCGTCGATGGCCCCGAGGAGCAGGACGTGAGTCCCCGTGCCGAGCCAGTCGAACTGACTGCCGTCGACGAGGACGAGGCTGCCCATGGCCGGGTGGCGCGGGCGCCGGGCGCGGTGCTGAGGCGGCCGGCGCCGGCGCTTGGGCGGCATCCCCCGCGCCCGCCGCAGCCGCCGGACGGTGCTGCGGCTGACGGGCAGGCCCTCGAGCGCCCGGAGCTTTTCGGTCGCGTGGCAGTCATTGAATTCGCGGTACGTAGTCTGGGCCAACTCGACGATCCGGTCACGGAGTTCGACGTCCAGGCCTCGGCCCGAAGGCTGGCCTCGGCGGCGGTGGACCAGGCCCCGCACCCCCTCGGCCCGATACCGGGCCTTGAGGCGGCGGAACTGTCGCAGGCTCATCTCCAGGCCCCGGGCCCCCTCGGCGGTCGTGATCTTCCCGGCCACGGCCAACTGCACCACGCCCGGCCGGCGGGCCTCCTTGCGACTCATCGTGACGGTCTCCCATGGGTTCATGGGAGGACACTTTCACTGAACAGTTAGGGGAGGACATTTTCATAGACCAACAGCA